>CAZNSF010000193.1:0-6376 GCA_964575565.1 uncultured Verrucomicrobiota bacterium
ATGTATGGCAAAGCAGGTTATCCAACACACCAAGAATTGATAGATGCTCGAGATCGCGTGATAGCAAGGCATCCTAAGCTTAGGGTTGTAGGCGCTCATTTAGGCAGTTTAGAATATGATGTAGCCGAAGTAGCAAAGAGGTTCGATCGTTATCCAAATTTCGCAGTAGATACATCGGGACGGCTTAATGATTTGGCATTTCAAGATTCAAATAAGGTTCGAGCATTTATTCTAAAATATAAGGACCGAATATTATATGGATCGGATATGGTGATTGGAGTTGATTCTCCAATGTCCGAAGCTGATCAAAATAGTAGGAGACGATGGTTTAGAAAGATGACCCAAATGGCATTTACCTATTACGGTTCGGATCAAGCAATCGAAGTTTTTAATAGGGGAATCCCCGGCCTTAATTTACCCAAAGAGATTTTAGAAAAACTTTATCTATTAAATGCCCAAAAATGGTATCCAGGGCTTTAAAATGTGTATGGATACGGAAAATGATATTATTACCTCACCTTACTCCTCTCCTTGCCAAGGAGAGGATGGGAGAGGTGATAGAATTAAATGGTATTTCCGTCAAATTTTAGGGATCGCTAGATTGTTTGCATTTTTGTTATTGCTAAACGGTTGTGCAGTAGGACCAGATTACCAACGGCCGATGGTTGCTGTGCCAGCAAGCTGGAGAGAGATTTCAAGTAAAAATACAGAAAATCTTAGTGAGTGGTGGAAAGTATTCAATGATTCCACTCTAAATACTCTGGAAGAGCAGGCTATCCAATCCAATCAAGATCTAAAACGCGCAGCATCGCGTGTAGAAGAAGCGCGTGCGTTAGCGCGTATCAGTGAATCGGATTTTTATCCAGATCTTAAACTCGACCCATCGTATGACCGATCAAAGTCATCGTCCAATCGTGGCAACCCTCTGCCAATTCCGCAAAAAAGTTTTACGACTGATAATTTTAAAACACCCTTTGATCTTAGTTATGAGATCGATATTTGGGGGCGTGTGCGCCGTTCTTTTGAGGCTTCGAGCGCGGAAGCTCAAGCCCAGGCCGCCGTCTATTATACCGTGCTTCTTACTTTAACCTCGGATGTTGCACAAAATTATTTTCTAGTCCGTTCTTTAGACGCCGAAAAAATCATTCTCGAGCATACGATTGCTTTGCGTAAAGAGGCTTTAGAAATTGCAAACGCGCGCTACAAGGCTGATCTTGTAAGTGCACTGGAAGTGGTAAGCGCAGAAGTTGAATTAGCTACTACAGAAGCCGAACTGCCGGATGTAAAGCGTCGCCGAGCAGAACTCGAACATGCGCTAGCCTTGCTTTGCGGAAAACCCGCCTCTGAATTTTTGTTAACAGAGAATCCGCTCGATCTTTTGCCGCCACAAATTCCCTCTGGTTTACCATCGGACTTGCTTGGGCGCCGTCCTGATATTTCCGAATCCGAACGACTTTTAGCTTCCGCGAGCGCTCGGATTGGTATGGCAAAAGCAAATTTTTTACCATCGATTCATCTTACAGGAGTCGCTGGTTTTGAAAGCGCAGAACTTCGTTCTGCATTTGATTGGCCAAGTCGTATTTGGTCATTGGGCCCTAGTGTTTCGATTCCAATTTTCCAAAGCGGCCGAAACACTGCAAATCTCGAGGCTAGTTATGCGCGTTACGACCAGGCACGAGCCCAATTTCAACAAAAGGTTCTTGTTGCGTTTCGTGAGGTAGAGGATGCGCTTGTCAATTTGCGTTTACGAGCTGATCAAGCAGAAATTCAATCTCGCACAGTGATCGCCACTCGTCAGGCAACTCTTTTTGCCGATATTCGCTATCAACAGGGGCTTACGAATTATTTAGAAGTGATCCGCGCCCAGCATGCACAGCTCCAATCCGAACGTACAGCTACCCAAATTTTAGGACAACGACTTGCTTACAGTGTTCTTCTGGTAAAAGCTCTAGGTGGAGGATGGAATTCGTTAGCCCAACCTGGAAGTTGAGTATCTTAATCTACATTCACTTCTGAAATAAAGCTCCGTTCGGTTCCCACCGAACAGATTTTTTATTTCTTAATGAAAAATCTGGGTTTAACGGCGGAATTTTCGTGAAGATCGGAAAAAGCTGCGTCGGGAGCGAGGCCCTCCTGAATGAAGGATAGCAGGAACTTGATAATAATTAAAATGAGGGAGCTTTAATCTTGCAATAGGCTTCCCAATAAAACGTTCGATGGCGTGTATATGGTTTTCTTCATCGCGTGTGACTAATGTAAACGCATCTCCAACTTGCTGCGCGCGGCCCGTCCTGCCAATTCGATGAACATAATCTTCCGGATGCTCGGGAACATCATAATTAATCACGTGGGTAACACCCGCAATATCGATTCCTCTGGAAGCAATGTCGGTTGCTACCATCATTTCGTATTTGCCAGATTTAAAACCAGCCAAAGCCTCCATTCTTTGATGTTGAGAACGGTTGGCATGCAGAATAGCCACAGAATGGTTCGCTACCTTAAGCAAATTGGCGATCCGATCTGCGCCGCGTTTTGTTCTTGTAAAAATAAGAACGCTATCAAAATTAGTAGCTTTTAATAAGGCCAAAAGTAAATCGTATTTCTGAGTTGAAATTACTGGATAGAGCGCATGTGTTACCAATACCGAACCAGAACGAGTAATGCCAATTTCAATTTTGGTAGGATGATGAAGTGCCCAGGCGGCTAAATCCGCAATTTGAGGTGGAATCGTTGCAGAAAAGAATAGGGTCTGTCGCGATTTTGGACAACGCGAAACGATTCTTTTGACAGCAGGCAAGAAACCGATATCAAGCATACGATCTACTTCGTCTAAGACAAGGATTTCGATATCATTTAAAGATAGAGTTCGTTTCTGAAGATGATCTTCCAGTCTTCCGGGAGTGGCCACGACAATATCGGTTCCACGTTGTAAATCTATTTGTTGATTGCGATATCCGACACCGCCATGGAGGAGGGCGACTCGGATGTCAGTAAATCGCGCATAATCACGAAAGGCTGTTTCCACTTGTGCTGCCAGCTCGCGAGTTGGCTCAAGCACTAAGCACCGACAGCGGCCATGCCGCTGTAAAAGTGTAAGGACTGGAAGCGCAAATGCCGCTGTTTTGCCCGTGCCCGTTTGTGCGGAAGCAATAAGGTCTTTGCCTTCCAAAACAATTGGGATGGCCTTTAGTTGAATAGCAGTGGGTTCAGTATAACCAACCGCAACCACTCCTTTATGTACGGAATCCGAAAGACGAAGTTGTTGAAACGACATGCACTCCTAGTAGCTACACTTAAAGGCGTAAAGTCAATAAAGGAAGATTTCTTCTTAATCTTTTAGAGTATGATCTATCTTCTTGGATTTTTCAGATGGTGGATGTGTTTGGCTCCTTGCCCGCGCAAGCTTAATCTGCCGCTGGCGTTCTTCCATGCGCGCGCGTTTCTTGGGCGTTAGACTTTCGTAGCATCGCGGGCAAGAAATACCTTCCTGGTATAATGGCGAGGCCATCTCCTGCTGACTCACAGGATACTGACACGCATAGCAAAGTTTATAGGTGCCTTGCTGAAGTTGATGGGCAACCGTAACTCGACCATCAAAAACGAAACATTCTCCATGCCAAAGACTTTTCTCGGCAGGCACCTTCTCTAAGTATTTAAGGATGCCGCCTTGAAGATGATAAACTTCCTTAAAGCCCTGGCTTAACATATAAGAGGAAGCTTTTTCGCAGCGAATACCGCCTGTACAAAATAACGCCACTTTTTTATCACGCACAGGATCCAGATTGGTGCGAACATACCCTGGGAACTGGCGAAAAGATCTTGTCTGTGGATTTTTTGCTCCTTTGAATGTGCCAATTTTTACCTCATAATCGTTGCGAGTATCGATGAGCACCACTTCGGGATCTAGGATCAGAGCATTCCATTTCTCGGGCTTTACATATATTCCAACTCTCGAATGGGGATCGGTTTCTGCGATACCCAAGGTAACGATCTCTTTTTTGAGACGCACTTTCATGCGCTTGAAAGGTAATTCCTTACAGTAGGATTCCTTGTATCCCAGTTGGCTTAACCGTGGATCTGATTTTAAGAAGTCCAGCACAGCCAGAATATTTTTCGGTGAGCCTGCAATGCTTCCATTAACACCTTCTCTAGCAAGTAAGATAGATCCCTTGATATTCTGATCATTACAGAAGTTTAGGAGAGGTTCCCTTTTCTCTTTGAAATCAGGCAACTCTACGAATTGATAAAGAGCAATGACCAAGATTTGTGGCATCCACCAAAAATAGTCGTTGATGGTCTAATAATCAATCATCTACATGGGAGAGGTTTGTTATTAATATCTTTATGCGAAACTTATTGTAAAATTGATTTTTTATCCTTAGATAGGGCGTTTTACGCATAGCAACAAAGAAAGGAAAATAAATGAAAGCAAAGTTCGTGATTAAATTAATAGTAGGCATTGTAGCATTTATGGCTATTGAAACGATCATCAATCAAGGGACGATTGTTTGTTGTGTATTTGCGGAAGAACGGAAGCCTAAAGATCAGCCCCAAAAAGGTCCTCTCAAAGAATCGGATCCTCTATCCCAAGCAATCATTAAAAAAAGTCTAGCTGCATTCAAGGCTGCTGTGGCTAAAGGCGCTGATATTAACCAGAAGTTGGCAAGTGGAAAAACACCGCTTATGATAGTGATAGAAAGAGATTTGCCCGAATTTACAAAATTTCTAATCGAAAAAAAGGCAGACTTAAATGTAAGGGATAAAAGCGAAAATGGCGGTAAAACAGCTTTGACCATTGCAAAGGAAAAAGGGGATCAGGAAATCGTCAAAATTCTTACCGATGCTGGCGCGCAGGAGTAAAAAGAAAGTGCTTAACTTTTCAATTACGAACTATTGAACTTTTACCTCTTGCCCCACTTGGTGGGGGAGAGCCGTAACCTATGTCTTCGGAATAAACTGTCACCTATGTCTCAAGAATAGACCTGGCGAAGTTTGGCGGTGAGGGAGGGATTCGAACCCTCGGTACGGTTTAACCCGTACAACGGTTTAGCAAACCGTCGCTTTAGACCACTCAGCCACCTCACCTAACATATTTATTATCAATGTATTACAGTAGATTTTGGAGTACCTAGAGTTTAACCTCATTGACAATCTATTGACAGGAAAACAAGATTCTGTCAATTTAGAGCCTATGAAGTCCCTTCCCATTCGCGTCCGTCGCTATAAACACTCCAAAACATCCAAATATGTTGTAGATGGACTTCGTATAAATGGCAAGCGTAGACGCAAGTTTTTCGCCATACGGCAAGAAGCTGATATTTATGCGGAATCAAAGAATATTGAGCTTCAAAACGATGGATTAAAGGCTATTGCAATTCCCGATTCGTTGCGCGATATGGCTGCGGAATGTGCTAAGAAGCTCAAGCCCTATAGCTCTAGCATAGCTGATGCAACAAATTACTTTGTACGCCATCTGGAAGCCACAAAACGCAGTATTACAATTGAACAACTGAAAAAGGAATTCATCGAAGTTAAGCACGGGAAAGGCATCTCGGTGCGTTATAAGTTGGACTTAAAACATCGCTTATCACGTTTTGCCAAGGATTTTGGAGCTTGGAATACTGCAACCATTACCAGCTCGCATATCGACAATTGGCTCAAAGATCTCTATCTCTCTGCACAAAGTCAGAACAATTACCGTGCCGTTCTCTCTTCGATGTTTACCTATGCGGTCAACCGTGGTTACGCTCAGGATAATCCCGTTGCTCGTGTGGAGAAAAGTAAGATTGTTGGGGAGGCGCCCGAAATTTTCACTGTAAGTGAGATCGCTAAACTTTTAAATGCTGCGACAATCGAAGTTTTGCCTATTCTTGCAATTGGAGCCTTTGCAGGACTACGGATGGCAGAGATCTTCCGACTAGAATGGAAAGACATAGACTTGAATCGAGAGTTTATTCATATTTCGGCAAAAAATGCCAAGAGTGCCAAGCGTCGTCTGGTAAAAATACTCCCTAACCTAGCAGCCTGGATTTCCCTTTATGCAAAACCCGATGGCAAGCTTTGGGCGCAAAGTGATTCTACTTGGCGAGTCCGACTGCGTACCGTCATGAAGAAAGCAAAATTGACTAAATGGCCCGAGAATGGGTTACGGCACAGCTATGCTAGCTATCATTTAGCGCGCTTTCAAAACGCAAACGCACTAGCATTGGAAATGGGCCATGCCGATACCAGTATGATCTTTTCTCATTATCGGGAACTGGTAAACCCTGAAAAAGCTGCAAGTTATTGGGAGATTACTCCCAAGGCCGTCTCTAATGTGACTCCCTTTCTTTTAGCTGCTGCAAAATAAGACTTATCGCCATTAGCAAGGAAGCGG
>CAZNSF010000194.1:0-7384 GCA_964575565.1 uncultured Verrucomicrobiota bacterium
TCTATCAAAAGAACGATCCCTAAGAATTGTTTATTAATTTAATCTCAACTTAGGCGCCAGCCGTTACGAGCTTATTTTTAAATTCCTCGGCCTCTTCCTTTGTAACACCTTCCTTTACAGTTTTGGGCGCGCCTTCCACAAGATCCTTAGCCTCTTTAAGTCCTAAGGTAGTTGCTGAACGAACTTCTTTAATAACTGCAATCTTATTGGCACCAGCCTCTTTAAGAATAATATCGAAAGAAGTTTTTGCTTCTGCAGCCGCTGGCGCAGCAGCGCCTCCTGAAGCAGCAGCCGCAACTGCTACTGGTGCGGCAGCGCTAACGCCCCAAGCCGACTCGAGTTCTTTTACAAGATTGGCTACTTGAAGCACTGTTAATGAACTTAGTTGATCTACTAATGTTTTATGTTCGGACATATACTTTTCTCCTATAGTTTCATCGGATCTTACGGCCGTAAAATCATTTCACCCCAAAAGCCATTAGGGACGACGAGTTACTTGCTTTGTTTTTGTTTTTATTTATACCGTTATCTAAAACGGAAAATGTTTTTTAACTGATTTTGGTTTCTATTTTGTTTTAAGCTGCTTTTTCTGATTTAGCTTTGAGCACTCTTGCAAATTGAGAAGCTGGTGTATTTAATAACCGAACTAGTTTGGTCGCGGGCGACAAAAGCAAACCCAATAATTGTGCCTGCAACACCTCGCGTGAAGGCAAATCAGCAATTACATCAATATCACTTGCATTCAAAAGCGCTTTATCGAGGATCCCAATCTTAACCTTGAGCTTCTTAAATTCTGTTGTAAAACCTTTTAGCACACTCGCGGTCCCAGCCACATCTTTTTGTCCAAAAACAACAGCTGTAGGCCCTTTGAGCGCACCGTTGAGATCGGGTAAATTCATGTCCTTCAATGTGTGTCGTAACATGCTGTTTTTCACTACCATGAAGCGTGCATTTGTCTTGGCCAAACGATTGCGCAATTCCGAAAACCCTTGTACATCTAAACCCGTAAAATCGGTTAAAATAATATAAGGCGAACCTGAAAGACGGTCCTTTATTTCACTGGCAATAGATATCTTTTCAGAACGCATAATTATTAAGCTGCTTGGAATTCGTGTGTATCCACTCTTACACCGGGGCTCATGGTTGTTGAGAGAGTACAACTGGTTAAATAATTGCCTTTTGTGCTAGCAGGCCGAGCTTTTACTACTGCTTCGATCACTGCGCGTGCATTATCTAAAATTTGGATTGCCTCAAACGAAGCCTTGGCCACCGCCACATGCAAATTAGCGCTTTTATCCATCTTAAATTCTACACGCCCTGCTTGAAACTCCTTGATCGTTTTTGAAAGATCCGTAGAAACAGTGCCCGTCTTCGGATTTGGCATCAATCCTTTAGGTCCCAATTCCTTACCTAATTTACGAACCTCCTGCATCGTGTCCGGTGTAGCAATCGCAATATCAAAATCAAACCAACCGCCTTTGATTTTTGTAATCAGATCTTTATAACCCACATAATCAGCGCCTGCGGTCTTGGCAGCTGCAGCTTCTGCGCCTTCGGCAAATGCTAAAATACGCACCTTCTTTCCAGATCCATGCGGCAAAGGAACCGTTCCACGAACCATCTGATCGGATTGCTTAGGATCTACACTCAACTTAATGGCCAGATCAACCGACTCGTTAAACTTTGTACATGGAAATTGCTTAAGAACCTTTACCGCGTCTGATAAGGGATACGCCTTTTTTCGATCTACCAGTTTCAGAGCTTCTTTGAATCGTTTGCTCGGCATAAAAATTAATTTTTGTTTAAAGTGTCAGCGATTGTGCATGATGTATTTTATTTTTCAACAACTTCAATACCCATCGAGCGGGCTGTGCCCAAAATGGTTCGATAAGCAGCTTCTTCGCTCTTACAATTCATATCCTTAGCTTTTCTAGCTATAATTTCCATAACCTGCTTGCGGGTTACTTTACCTACTTTGTTTCGGTTAGGTTGACCGCTTGCAGTAGCAATATTTGCAGCTTTCTTAAGCAAAACAGGGGCTGGCGGTGATTTAGTAACAAAGGTAAAGGTCTTATCTTTATAAACCGTAATCACTACTGGCAAAACATCGCCTGCTTGTTTTTGTGTGGCAGCATTAAATTCCTTACAAAAACCCATAATATTAACTCCGTGTTGCCCTAGAGAAGGGCCTACCGGAGGCGCGGGATTGGCTTGTCCTGCCGGAATCTGCAATCGAATGGTTCCTGTAATTTCTTTTGCCATCTTATTCTACGGGTTTTAACTTCTTAATGTTAAACTAAGCTTAGGTCTTTTCCACCTGCCAAAACTCCAATTCTACTGGTGTGGTTCGTCCAAAAATTGATACCGATACTTTCAGTTTACCTTTTTCCTGATCCACTTCTTCAACTACCCCTGCCATACCCTTAAACGGCCCATCATTAATATTCAGAGTCTCACCTTTCTCAAAATTTACTTTTGGCACCACCTTATCTTCACGATCTTGGATTTGCGCCATAATGTTTTCCACTTCTTCCTTACGTAGGGGAATAGGCCTTTCGCCTCCCACAAAACCGATAATTCCAGGTGTTTCGCGGATAAAATACCAAGAACGATCATTGAGCTGATTTTTCTCATCTACCAAGTCCATGTTAATAATAATATAACCGGGATAAAACTTACGCGTGGTGGTCGCTCGTTTGCCTCGTTTAACTTCTTCCACTCGTTCCGTTGGAATCAGAACCTGATGAATCAGATCAGCCGCTTCTTCGCGCACCTTCCGTTTTTCGATGCTATCCAAAACCTTTTGTTCCTGCCCTGGCAAGCAATGAAGCACATACCATTGTGATGAAGTTGTAGCTACCATAAGAAGAGCAAGTCCTTTAAGAATTTAATCAGGACATTGTAATAACCATTTTCAATATCCAGCTAATGGCCATATCCGAAGTAGAAATAAACGCACCTAACACTGCCATGGTTACGACAATCACCAAGGTAGACTCCTTGAGTTCACTCGCCGAAGGTCGGGTACACATCTTGCACTGTTCCCATACCTGATTAATAAACTCCTGAATTTTATTAAGCCACGTTTTCATTAAAATTTATTCTTTAGTCTTACCTACTTCTTTACCAAATGGCACGGCAGGAGGGACTCGAACCCCCAACCGACGGTTTTGGAGACCGCTACTCTACCAATTGAGCTACTGCCGTAATGCGGGAATTATTTATTTTTTCTCCCGGTGCAAAAGATGTTTGCCACACCATTTACAGAATTTTTTAGTTTCGAGGCGTTCACTCCCTTGTTCTTTTTTATTACGTGTCGAAATATAATTCAACCGTTTGCACTCCGTGCAGGCAAGTTGGATAAATTCTCGTGCCATAAATCTCTAGGCAATAATATCCCCAACACGCCCTGCACCTACCGTCTTTCCTCCTTCCCGAATGGCAAAACGAATAGTTTTCTCCATCGCAACGGGGGTAATCAACTCTACCTCAACGGTTACATTATCGCCAGGCATCACCATTTCCACGTTTTGAGGGAGTTTTACTATACCCGTTACATCCGTTGTTCGAAAATAGAATTGCGGACGGTACCCATTAAAGAAAGGTGTGTGCCGCCCTCCTTCCTCTTTACTTAAAACATATACTTCCGCCTTGAATTTGGTATGCGGCGTGATGGAACCCGGCTTGGCCAACACTTGACCGCGCTCTACCTCTTCTTTCTTGGTTCCTCTAAGCAAAGCTCCAATATTATCGCCAGCAATTCCTTCATCCAATTCCTTGCGGAACATTTCCACACCAGTGACCACCGTCTTGATGGTGGGACGAATACCTACAATCTCCACTTCCTCGCCCACTTTAACCTTTCCGCGTTCTATACGACCGGTGACTACCGTTCCACGGCCTTCAATTGAGAATACATCCTCAACCGGCATTAAAAAAGGTTGGTCTACATTACGAGTAGGCGTTGGGATATACGAATCGACTGCTTCCATCAATTCCAATACACACTTTGCATCAGCATGCTTAGGATCACCCGATGCTAACGCCTTGGTAGCGCTTCCCTTGATAATTGGAATTTTATCTCCAGGAAATTCATATTCTGTAAGCAACTCACGAACCTCCATTTCTACAAGATCCAAAAGCTCTTTATCATCCACCATATCGCACTTATTCATAAAGACGACCAGAGCAGGCACACCTACTTGGCGAGCCAAAAGAATATGTTCCCGTGTTTGAGGCATAGGACCATCCGCAGCGCTGACCACCAAAATAGCACCATCCATTTGGGCAGCGCCGGTAATCATGTTTTTAACATAATCAGCGTGACCAGGGCAATCTACGTGCGCGTAATGGCGTTTATCGGTTTGATATTCAACGTGGGAAGTATTGATCGTAATTCCACGTTCCTTTTCTTCGGGAGCATTGTCGATTTGATCGTAGGCCTTTGCTTCCGCAAGGCCTTTCTTCGACAAAATGGTTGTAATTGCCGCTGTTAATGTAGTCTTCCCATGGTCTACGTGACCAATGGTGCCCACGTTCACGTGCGGTTTATTGCGTACAAATTTATCTTTGCCTGCCATAACGTAACCTTCGGTTTTAAGTTGTTAATTTTATTTTTTGAAGTCTGCTACATTTCAAATAAAAAGTAGCAAACCATTTTCCATCTAAGCACTCTATCTCCTCCAACCAACAATGGAGCCCACGACCAGGATTGAACTGGTGACCTCGTCCTTACCAAGGACGTGCTCTACCAACTGAGCTACGTGGGCGAATTTTACCATGTTTCATATGCATTCAACATATGAAGCATGCTTTTTCGATCCACTCCACCAGGTTTCCCGGCCTATCTAATATTCTCCATCGCCCTCTTTTGCCCTAAATAAAAATGGCAAAAAAACCCTTTGTCGCTTTGTGCATTTTAAAACAACAAAACGACATCGCGTTTTTTCACCACGAGAAGGTTCTTTTAATTACAAAAAGAGTGGCTAGACGTCAATACTCTTTTTCACTTTTTTGCTTTTTTATGAAAAGCTATTATAACCTTTAATAGGCGGTCTATTTTGATGCACTCATTCCACTTGTTAAACTAAGAACAGCCGTTAAAACACTCAAAACAATACCACCTACAAAAATGGCCATAAAAACAATAAGAATTGGTTCGATAAGGGCTGTGAAGGTACTAATTGACCGATCTAAATCACGCTCATAAGCTTGGGCCGTATGCTGTAATGCCCCACCAAGATCACCCGTTTTTTCTCCAACTGCTAACATATCCAACATCAATCCAGGGAAAAGTCCTTGGGCTGCCAAAGCCTCATTTAGACTTTTACCTTCTCGGACCTGGATCCTTGCTACACGAATAGCTTCTCTTAAAGCCGTATTCCCTAAAGTCGCTTCAGCTACCTGAAGAGCCTCTACCAACGTAATCCCGCTTTGGAGCAAGGTAGCAAGGGTTTGGGTAAAACGGTTATATTCTCCAAGCGCAAGGAGTTTACCTACAAGTGGCCAGCGAAGGGAAACGCGATCCCATGCAAGCCGGTGCCGGGCATCTCTCATCCAACCACGAAAAAGAATCCAACATGCAAAAAATAATATTACGAGAAGCCATCCGTAACGGATCAACAAATTACTTGTTGAAATCAACATTTGGGTGGACCATGGGAGAGCTTTATTCATCTCCTTGAGCATGCCTGAAAGTGCAGGAAGCATCTTTACCATAAAAAATACTACGGTTGAAATGCCTGCTAAAATAACAAAGGCAGGATAGTAAAGCGCTGTAATCAACCGCTGTTGAATAACTTCACGCCGCTGCAAATATTGTGCTAAACGTTCCAAGACTTCAACAAGATGCCCGCTAGCCTCGCCAGTCGCCACCATGGCACAAAAGAGAGGACCGAATAATTTAGGGTACGCTGCCATTGCTTCAGAAAGTGGCTTCCCGCCAACAACTCCTACACGTAAATCTTCAAAAACTGCGCTCCAAGCCGGATCTGTGCTGCGACGGGCCATAGATCCTAATACTTCCCCTAATCGCATTCCTGCCCGTAATAAATGAACCATTTGCTCTGTTTTTATAGGCACATCTTTTTTGCGGGCCTTAGAAGAAAAAATCCCTTTCTGTGCCAAAGAACGTCCAGAGCTTTTTTTTACATTTGAGGTCGAGCTCGAACCTTCCTCCTTAATTTGGATGATAAACCACTGCCGAGCAGCTAATAAATGATGGGCACGTCGTAAATCCGGCGCTTCGATACGATCTCGATACACCGTTCCCAAACGATCCTTTGCTTCGAATTCAAACCAAGACATATAAATAAATGAGGGATTGTGAATAAAAAATTATGAATGAATCCTTATATCGAAATCGTTACTAAATCTTGAGCGCAGCTTGTAAACCATTTCCTTTTTCTAATTCTCAATTCTTCATTCTTAATTATTTTAATCTCCTTCTTCAGTTACTCTCATCACTTCTTCCACAGTGGTAATCCCTTGAGCCGCTTTAAGCAATCCATCCTGCTGCAAAGTAAGCATTCCTTCACCCATAGCTGCTGTCTGAATATTTGAAGAAGACGCCTTGTTAAGAATTAGGGGCCGAATCGTTTCGCTCATCAACATAAATTCATGAATCGCAGTTCGTCCTAAATATCCGAATTGACTACATTCTTTGCACCCAACCCCTTGTTTAAAATGTAGATGCCCTAGCCGCGCTTGAAGAAATTCAATGTCTTCCTTAGATAAAACCAAAGGATATTCTCCATCTTGAGCACAAAAACGGCATACCTTCCGAACCAAACGTTGGGCGATGACTAAATTTAGCGAAGAGGATACAAGAAATGGCTCTACCCCCATATCTAAAAGTCGCGTAATAGCGCCGGGCGCATCGTTCGTATGTAGAGTGCTAAAGACAAGGTGCCCGGTTAAAGAAGCGCGAATGGCAATTTCGGCCGTTTCGTAATCACGAATTTCACCAACCATGATCACATCCGGATCTTGGCGCAAAATGTGGCGCAATCCTTTTGCAAAATCGAGATTAATATCAGGACGGGCTTGGATCTGGTTAATTCCTGCTAGTTTATATTCAATAGGATCTTCGATCGTTACAATGCGAAGTTCTTCGCGATTGATTTCGCTTAAACAAGCATAAAGGGTAGTACTTTTTCCGCACCCCGTTGGTCCCGTTAATAAGATGATTCCATGAGGACGATGAATCAGCTTTTTTATACTTTCCTGGTTTTCTAATCTAAATCCCACATGATCCAACCCGATAACCACACTTTGCCGTGTTAATAAACGCAAGCTGACACTTTCTCCATGCGCCGTGGGGATGGTCGAAACGCGAACATCTAAATCTTCTCCTTCAACACGAATCTGGAGCCGTCCATCTAGA
>CAZNSF010000195.1:0-7596 GCA_964575565.1 uncultured Verrucomicrobiota bacterium
AAAATTAACGGATGCAGATTTAATTTTTGTAGAAAAATGGGATTTTGCCTCCAATCAAATGGTCATTCGAGGCAAACAAACGCCACCCCAAGAAAGCTTTTTGCATGCTATGGTCTACCAAAATCGGAGCGGCGCCATATTCAGCTTTTTTGTTGAAATAGCATCTATCCCAAAAACGGTAAAGGATTTTGAATTGCCTTTTATTGAAATCCCATCTTCTAAGAAACCGTCTGATATGGCACATGCAATAGAAACGAAATTGGGATGTGGAAATATCATCGCCATTCGTAATCAAGGAATCTTATTCTTTGGTTGCACGGCGGAAGATGCGATGCAACAGATGCTTTTCCTATACGATCTCAAATTATAATCCATTGCATGGATAAAACGGACTATCGGTAAACTTTTTTACAAAAGCCCCGTGGTTTCTGGAAATCCACAAAGGATGTTCATGGATTGAATCGCTTGCCCGGAAGCGCCTTTGATCAAATTATCTAATGCAGAAAAAATGATGAGCCGTCCTGTTCGTGGATCTACACGATAGGCAATCTCAACCATATTCGTACCAACCACATTCTTAAGATCAGGCAACAAAGGCTCTGGTAAAAGCCGAATAAAGGATTCCTTTCCATAAGTACGTTCATAACAACGGTTAACTGATGACGAAACCTTCTCAATCTTTTCTTTTGGCCATACATAGAGAGTGGTAAGAATCCCGCGATTTACGGGGATCAGATGCGGGGTAAATTGGATCGTTACACGTTGCCCGGCGGCTACCCCAAGTTCTTGTTCGATTTCCGAAAGATGCCGATGCTTCGGTACTCCATAGGCCCGAGCCGATTCGTTGTTCTCACAAAAAAGGTATTGTTCTTCTATTTTTCGGCCAGCGCCGCTAACGCCACTCAAGCTATCGGCAATGATATCATGGGTTTTAATCAGTTTAGCGCGCAAGAGCGGAATCAAAGGCAGAAGAATGCTTGTAGGATAACATCCTGGGCTTGCAACTAAACGTGATTTTCGAATCGTTCCACGATAGATTTCTGGTAAACCATAAACCGATCCCTTTAGCAAATAGGGGGCAGGATGTGGATTTCCATAAAATTCTTGATAAGTAGCTGTATTTTTCAATCGAAAATCGGCGCTAAGATCAATTACACGTACCCCGTGTTTCCAAAAAGGCTCAACCCATTCGGATGCTACCCCATGCGGCAAGGCCAAAAAAACGATAAAAGATTTTTTACGAGAGCCAACGGTATCCAGGATACGAGAGGGATCTGGTTCAATAAATTTTAGTTTTCGCGTAAGAGAATGGCCAGAGAATTTCGGGAAAACGGATGCCAGTGTTTTGCCTGCATGCTGACGAGAAGTAATGCCCGCTAGTTTTACATGCGGGTGACGCAGCAGCAAGCGGATCAGCTCTTCGCCGGAATATCCAGCAGCACCAATAATGACAGCTTCAACCATATATAACCTCGATCAATACGAAATTTAGGTTCAATCGCAAACCTAAAATCCAAAATTGATTAGCGTTTGCTAAATTGAAAACGACGGCGCGCGCCCGGTTGACCAGGTTTCTTTCGTTCTTTCATGCGTGGATCACGGGTTAAAAATCCCTGCTTCTTTAAGGGCCCGCGTAACGAAGGTTCAGCTAAGAGCAGCGCTCGGCTAATGGCATGCCGAACAGCCTCTGCCTGACTGTTAGGGCCGCCGCCATTGACTAAAACTTGAATATCAAAATTCTTTTGTTTCTCAACCGCGCGAATAGATTCTGTGGTACGATTTTGAAGTTCTTCTGTAGGAAAATAAGCTTCTAAAGAGCGCCCGTTAATCTTTAACTGACCCGTTCCCGTAAGAAGCCGCGCGCGTGCTACCGAAGATTTACGCCGACCAGTGGCTAACAAAACGTTGGAAGAGGATGCCATAGAAATTAGCGAATGATGTTATGCGATTAACCCTTTAAGAGGTTGAAGTTGCTGTGCCTTGTGAGGGTGTTCCAAACCAGGATAAATTTTAACCTTACGCAATTGGGATCGTCCGAGACGTGTATGAGGAACCATCCCTTTAATGGCACGTTCAATGAGAAGTTGCGGGCGGCGAGCACGAATGCTTGCAACCGTTTCGGACCGATGGCCACCCACATAACCAGAAAAGGTCATATAACTTTTCTGAACCTCTTTTTTACCCGTAAGGCGAACTTTGCCTGCATTAATTACCACTACGAAATCCCCAGCATCGGCATGAGGAGTAAAATCAGGCTTATTTTTGCCTCGGATGATATTTGCCACGGTAGCTGCAAGACGGCCTAAGACGACACCATCGGCATCTACCAAAAACCAACGGGGTTTGGAGGTCTCTTTATTTGCAAACGTTGTTTTCATGGGGGAACTCGTGTTTCTAGGCGGCCAAAGAGCCGACGTCAATCTTCTTTTTTAAGGATTTCAGAATAGCTTCCTCGAGTTATTTGACATTTTTAAATTTTCCTTGTACCGTCGGCTCTATGGCAGGGAACTCGATAGTCTCTGCTTTCATAGGCTCAATTCCTTCGGTTGGGGTTGAGCCTTCTTTTTGCTGATTTTCAGCTAAACTGACAACTTTCTAACGCTAGCAAAAGTTTTAATCTTTTGTTTAGCACTACTATGAGCGCTCAACCTTTTGCCTTTGTGGATCACGATCGCCAACCTCGCCGTGGTTTTCCAGAAGTCATTTACTGTGAAGGGAAAACATCTTCCCAGGTAATTGCGATCGCTCGCGAAATCTTGTCTCGATCGAATCTCTTATTGGCATCTCGCGTCTCACCAGAACTCGCACGTGGTTTTTGCCGTGCAATTCGCAAAGCTAAATATTACACGGAAGCCCGGATGTTAGTTGTAGAACGAAAACCTCTTCCAAAATATAGAGGAGCTATAGCAGTGGTTGCTGCTGGAACATCCGATTTACCGGTAGCCGAAGAAGCTGTGATTACTGCGCAGACGATGGGGAATCATGTGGAGCGCTTTTATGATGTGGGCATTGCTGGCATTCATCGCATTATGTCGATTCGCGAAAAACTAGCTAAATGCTCCGTTCTAATCGTAGTTGCTGGTATGGAAGGCGCTCTTCCAAGCGTGGTGGCAGGTTTGCTTGATAAACCGGTGATTGCTGTTCCCACAAGTGTTGGTTACGGAACGAGTTTCGGTGGCATTACTGCCTTACTGGCTATGCTGAATAGCTGTAGTTCCGGTATTACAGTAGTGAATATTGATAATGGTTTTGGCGCCGCTTACGCTGCCAGTCTTATTAATCGGCAGATTGATTGTAGAGATTTACCATCCAAAAACTAGGGGCGTGTCTAAGATTAATCCTTGCATGAAAATATCTTCTTTTATCCAAAGAGGATTATTCGCGATCGCTTTCTTTATTCTTGGAATAACTCACCTTGGTGCAACAACAGTTTTTTTAAACGAAGATTTTGAGGGTAAAGATAAAACGCTGTGGACAGAAGGCAACCAATCGGATACTCGCGCTTCGAACGGTAAATATAGCCTGGAGTCTTTCCATAACCAGATAACCGTTTGTCGTGGAGAAGGATTTTTCTGGGTAGCTGGTGATCTGGAAAAAACACGCATCTCCTTTTCGCTCTTTTCTCCACAGGCGAAGGATTATAGTGTATTCCATTATAATTTTTTACTTAAAGACACCATGGCTGCTCATGGCACGATTGAAACCGGACAATGGGTCCGCATTACTTTAACTTTAGCAAATTTTAATGGTAAGAATAAAAAGGAGTCTTATGAAAAAGGGCAAATCATTAATCATTTTACGATAACCATGCCAGATGTTTTTTGGTTAGATGATTTGCGGATAGAATCTGATGTTTCCGAGGCCGAACGAGAAGAAGCTCGTCCTCAACGTATCCTCAATCATATTGATACTAAAAAAGCTACTGCACAAGTTCCTCTTATCATTCTCGATCAAGCAACTGGCAAGCCGACTGCAGCACGAGTATATGTTACGCGTGATGGGAAAGCATCATCGAATGGTCTTCTTTTTCAAACCAATCCTACGGCATGGCTTCGCGGAGGAATCGGCGGTCTAGATGGAGCACTGGTTTATCAGCTTAACGAAAGCCATCCATCATTTTTCCATACTCCTGGTGAGTCTCTTCTTTTTATAGAGCCTGGGCATGTAGTGATCGAAATAATCAAAGGGCTTGAATATCGTTACCTCAAATATGAAACGGATGTCGAAGCTGGTAAAAACAAGCTAGTCACCTTAAAACTCGAGAAATGGAGAAATCTTAGCAAAGAAGGTTTTTTTAGTGGGGATGCCCATATTCATCCAAATTATGGCGATGCCATTTATGTGGTTGAGCCTAGGGATGTACAACTCATGGCTTGCGCTGAAGATTTACATGTGGTGAATGCTATGGTGGCAAACGCCAACCCCCTTATCATTTTTGAGAAAACTAATTTCACCGGTAAACAAAGCCCGCTTTCTGATGAAACACACATCCTTTATTGGAACGAAGAATATCGCAGTGCGGCCTATGGACATTTATGCCTCTGGCGTTTGCCAGAACTTATTTCCCCTGTCCACAATGGCTTTGGCACAGCGGATTCTATAGGTCATACGGATTATCCGCCAAACGCTACTATTTTGCAACGCGTGCATCAGTTGAATGGAGTAACGAGTTATGCGCATCCTCTAGGCACCACTTATCCGAAAGCCGCCCTTAAAGAGGCTGTGAATAACGATTATACAACCCGTGAACTTCCTATCGATGCTGCGCTTGTGGGCATTGATGCGATGGATGTTTTGGTTCGTTTGTACCGGCCACACGAGATTGCTCATTGGTGGCGTTTACTTAATTGTAACCTTCGAATTCCAGCTTCAGCAGGTACTGATGCCATGCCTGCCGGAGGTAAAAGCATGATGGGGGCTTCTCGAGTTTATGTAAAATCCGGTGAGCCGCTTAACTACGATCAATGGATTGAGGCTTATCGCAAGGGTCATTCCTTTGTAACCACAGGGCCTGTAGTATGGTTGGAGGTAAATGGAAAGGAACCCGGCGATGTGATCAAAGGAGAAGCTGGTAAATCATTAAAACTCTCGATGAAAGCCCACGCGTCTTCCCAATTTGGTTTAGACTCTCTCGAAATTATTAGTATGGGGCAGGTTATAAAAAAAATCGATGCCAAGGGCCAAAAAAACATTATCTTGGAACACGAAATGAATGTCGATGCAAATACATGGATCGTTGCCCAAGCTTTTGGGAGCAAGCCACCAGTAAAACACGCTACTTTTTCTATATACCAACAATTTGCTTGTACAAGTCCTGTTTATTGCGATCTTAAAAAGATCAACTCGGAATTTGCAGGCGATGCTGCCTATTGGGTCGAGTGGATTGATTTGTTTGAACAATATCTTGATAAGCGCAATAATTATGGCGGAGATAAACAAAAGGCGGAGGTAAAAACACTCTTGCAACGAGCCCGAGACTATTATAGCGATCTTCTTAAGAAAACTAAAAGGTAAGTCCAACCTCTAAAAACTTGATGTCTTTAGCCACAATTTAGGTTTAATCTACTAAAACCATGCGTCACTTACTCTCCATTGAAAGTTTAACGGCCAATGAAATAGAGGATATTTTTAAAGTAGCTTTACGTCTAAAGGCTTTGCGAGGGACATCGCGCCACCCTACACCGCTTAAAGGAAAAACTTGGGCGCTTATTTTTAGTAAAAGTTCTACCAGAACCCGAGTCTCTTTCGAAGTTGGTATCCGTGAATTAGGAGGTCACTCCGTTTTTCTTGGGATGGATGATATTCAGCTTGGGCGCGGCGAAACCGTCGAAGATACAGCCCGCGTTTTATCCAGATATCTTCATGGAATAGTAATCCGTACCTATGCGCAGAGCGAAATCGAAACTTTTGCTCGTGTAGGTTCAATCCCCGTAATCAATGCTCTTACGGATAGTGAACATCCCTGCCAGATTTTGGCTGATCTAATGACATGGGCGGAAAAACTTTTACAGCAGTCTCCTCGTAAAAAATCCTCTGGTCCCATCTGCCATTTATTTCGTGGGGAAACGGTCGCCTTTTTTGGTGATGCCGCTTGCAATGTGGCGCAATCTTGGATTTTTGCAGCTGAAAAACTCCAGTTTCGTTTACATCTGGCCGCTCCAAAAGGTTATCGGCCTGCTGCCAGTGTATTGGCACGCGCGCACAAAGCTTCTATTATTTGTTTTGATGATCCTAAGGCTGCAGCAGAAAACGCGGATCTTCTTTATACGGATACTTGGGTTTCGATGGGTAAAGAGAAAGAAAGCAAGCAACGTTTGCACGATTTATCCCCCTACCAAATCAATACGCGGATTGTGCATGCTGCCAAAACCCATGCTGCAGTGATGCATTGTCTGCCGGCCTATCGCGGCCAAGAGATTTCTGCAGATGTTTTCGAAGCCCATGCTTCTACTATTTTTGACGAAGCCGAAAACCGTCTTCATATCCAAAAAGCCATTCTTGCACAGCTACAGGCTTAATGAAGTTTTAGCTTAGGAACTTCGGCTTGTAGAAAATCGATAAATCGCTGTTGAGCCTTTGAGAAAACCTTTTTCTTGCGGCGAATCAATAAAACCTCGCGAATAAGCGGAGAAATATCAGTCGGAGTAAGCGCCACGAGTTTGCCTTCGGCAACTTCTTCGCGAGCGGCAATATGCGGAATAATGGTAAATCCGAGGCCATGTTCCACCATGCGCTTAACGGCATCGATACTATCAAGATGAAGCCGAATATGCGGAGTTGCCCCTACCTGCCTAAAAATGGATAAAACGTAGTTTCGCCAACTCCGCCAGGTGCCTAATTGGATGAGCGGTTCACGGGCAAGTTCTGCAAAGAGCACTCGCCGCTTTTTAGCAAAGGGATGGCCTGTATGAACAAAAGGCCCAATTTTATCTTTAAATAGAAGGATCGTAGCAAATTCGGAAATGGGAACATGCGAACCCACAATTCCCATATCCACTTGATTTTTGGAAACAAGTTCGCGAATTTCATCGCCACTCGCAGTCCGCAAAACAATATCAATTTGGGGATGAGCAAGACGAAATTTATAAAGTAAATCCGGTAATACATAAACCGTACTTGAGCCAATGGCCGCAATGGTTACCGTGCCTCGCTCTCCAGCTTCGATATTCTCCATGGCTTGTTTCGTTTCCCCTATTGTTGTGAGCATCCGTTCTACAAAAGGGAGGAAGGTTTTACCTGCCGGTGTAAGAACCATCTTTCGCCCATCAAGCTCAAAAAGCTTTTGCCCCAATTCTTCTTCTAATAAACGCAACTGATGAGAAATCGCAGGCTGGGTCAGCGCTAAAACTTCTGCAGCCCGTGTGTAGCTCCGTAATTCGGCCACGTGTTTAAAGGTGATAAGCTGTCTTATTTCCATAATTTTTACCTACAAATTATATTTATAGATAATATTAAAAGGATTCATTATTTTTATTTAGTTTTTTCCCCTTAAATTTTTTTTCATTTCAAAAATCCCTCATGATATAATTTCTTCCATGTTAACGGAAAATCAAAGAATTTTAAAAGTAGGATCCCGTGAAAGTCCTCTAGCCCTTA
>CAZNSF010000196.1:0-2912 GCA_964575565.1 uncultured Verrucomicrobiota bacterium
GGGCATACATCCAGTGTTTTTATTTTAGGTGGAGGTTCTCCTAAAAACTTTATCCTACAAACAGAACCTCAAATCCAAGAAGTCATGGGCATTCAAGAAAAAGGCCATGATTATTTCCTGCAATGTACCGACGCCAGGCCAGACACAGGAGGGTTAAGCGGTGCCACACCTGGGGAGGCGGTAAGTTGGGGAAAAATAGATCCTGATAAATTATCCGACTGTGTTGTTTGTTACGTTGACTCAACCGTTTCTTTACCACTCATCGCTTCATACGCTCTTACTCAAACGCGCCCTCGAAAATTAAAACGCCTTTACGCGAAACGCGACCAACAGCTTGATGTCATCCGTGAAATATATCTTAAAACAGGTACTGTTACGAAAATCAAGCCTACACGGCCTTTAGCAAAACGCGCTTCCAGCATAGGAACTAAATGAGATTGGTCTATCCAAGATTCATCTCACACTTGCGATGGCAAATTTGGGCATGTACAAGCATATTCGCTTTCCCTTTCATTTCCTTTACTGAAACAGGAAAAGATATCTCACCCGAAGATATCAACGACCATAAATCCATCTCTTTAGGAACCTCTGCGCCCATGGACGATGGGCGTGGTTACCCACAAGGTTTTGGATATTTTTATTGGAAAAGGTCCGCCTGGCCTTGGACCTCCAGCGATTTTAAATTGGTTTTCGCTGGTATCTCTGGCGATGTAGAACTAACTTTGCGGGATCTTATTAACGAAAATACAGACCTTGGTTTTGGCTTAAACTATCAAACCATGGGCCGCTTCGAAGAATATCAGCGCGGACAAATCGATATCGGTAATCGCATGAATTTTGATAAGGTTTCCGGTCGTTTATTTCTTCAACAACACGTTATCGTAAATTATGTTGAAATAGCAAAGATTCATGCTGCTTACGAATTTGGCTATGAAAATTATTCCCGTGATGATGATACGACAGTAACTTTTACTCTTGCTCCTAGCGGTCTCTTTCAGACCGTTAAACTCGGCGCGGGCACGGGCACACTTATTCGTTCGAACTATTCTCCAAAAGGGTGGAATTTAAATTTAAACGCTGAAGCTACTTTTCGAGATCATTGGAGGCAATGGGGGCCTCCAAATTTATGGGATTCTCCTTCGGAATTTCAAAAATTCCAAATGAATACTACCTATGTAGCTTCGTGTGTTGATGAGCAAAAGTTGGTTATAAAATTAAATGGCGGGATAGGTAATGGATTGGACCGTCTTTCCACTTACAAAATAGGTGGGGCGCTCGTGGACATGCCCCATACACTGACTCTACATGGATTTTACACACGAGAAATTTTTGCCGAAGATTATCTATTGATTGGTTTTGACCATACGATCCCTATCCTGCAAGAACAACAATTCGCACTCCATCTTTATTGGGATGGCGCGCTTACACGGCGCACGGATATTTCAGATCGCGCGAGTCATATTTGGGCGGGAACCGGTGCTGGAGTTAGTTTTAAGGGATGGTGGGATACCAACTGGCTTTTAGGATATGGATATGGAATAAACGCTCAGCGAGGAACTGACCATGGAGGTCATGAACTCTTTGCACAAATGTCCAAAGAGTTTTAACTAAACTGTTAAAAAAGATGCCGTACACCATTAATCCGTGGATGATTTTGCCTTTTGTCCTTTTCCTCGGAAGCATTGCCATCATGCCACTGGTGGCACATAGATGGTGGGAGCGTCATTATCCTAAAATTACTTTCTTATTTGGTTTAGCAATACTCTCTTACTACTTTGGCGTGTTGCACGAGTTTCATCGGCCGCTTAAAAGCGCTCACGAATATATTAGTTTCATTTGTCTGATCGGTTCGCTTTTTGTGGTATCTGGAGGCATTCACATCCGCGTGAAAGGCGAATCTAAACCGTGGATCAATACTCTCATGCTTGCCTTGGGCGGGATCCTGGCAAATATCATTGGCACCACTGGGGCTTCCGTGGTTTTAATCCGTCCTTTTTTACGAGCAAACAAATATCGTCTTACTGCTCACCACGTTGTTTTTTTCATTTTTATTGTTAGCAATACCGGCGGTTCACTTACGCCTATCGGCGATCCACCCCTTTATCTTGGTTACTTAAAAGGCATTCCGTTTTCGTGGACACTACAAACTCTTTTCCCCATATGGCTGGTGTCGATGTTATGGCTTTTAAGTCTATTTTATATTTTCGACTATCTTAATTTTATCCGTGCACCGGTGAATATTCGCGAACGCGAAACAGCGCATGAAACATGGCGCTTCGATGGTTTGCATAACCTTAAATGGTTAGGTTTGATCCTTATAGCCCTTTTCATCCCCCGCCCCCTATTCCTGCGAGAAGGAATCATGATTTTTGCGGCCTTGATGTCTTGGCGTTCTACCAAATCTGATATTTATAAAGCCAACGACTTTTCCTGGAAACCGATATGCGAAGTAAGCATCTTATTTGCAGGAATTTTTGCCACAATGATGCCAGCGCTTGATTGGTTAGAAACCCCAACAAATTTTTCGAAAGTTTTTACCGCAATTACCCCGATGTTTGATCAACTCGGAATTCGTACGATAAAACCTGGAACCGTAGAAAGTTTTTACTGGGGTTCCGGTCTTCTTTCCTCGGTATTGGATAATGCGCCTACCTATTTAAGCTCTTTAAGCGCGGCTATTGGACTTTTTGTCAACGAAACTATCGTTACAGACGTCCAACAGTTAATTGCCCATCATGGCGTAATGGTATTCACGGGGGATAACAGTGGAGCTTATGCTCTTGGAATTTCAAAAACTAAATATATTCTCGAGATGTATCACCCTGAAGCATTGCGCATACATCCCATCCCAATCGAGAATATCCAAATTTGTTATTTATTAGCCAATCATACGATTCATATTATGGCTATCA
>CAZNSF010000197.1:0-8837 GCA_964575565.1 uncultured Verrucomicrobiota bacterium
CATTTCGAGGGACTTAATGGTGCGCGCGATAGTCTCTTGAGTTCAGTAGCAGTTGATATCTGCCGTCACCTTACGCCCGAGGCGATGGCGCATCTTGCGGATCGTCACAAGATGCCACCCCAGATAGCCGAACCGCATATAAAGTTTCTTACAGGTGGTTCGGATGATCACTCGAGTATTTTTATTGCTCGGGCATATACCACCACACCCTTAGTGAATAATTACCAAGAATTTCTGAAGAACGTACGTGAAGGCCGTTGTACTTTTGGCGGCCAGCCGGGTTCCGCGCTTACTTTTTCCCACAGCCTGTACAACATCGCTTATCTTTATTATTCCGATAAACTGAAACGAAGCTCGAAGAGCGGCCATGAGCTGATGGCTAAAGTATTCGAAAGTTTTGTGGCTGGAGAAAATCCAACAAAATTTACTTTCAGCCAACGAATGCGGCACGTAGCTCGTAAAGCCACCAAAAGACATAAAAAACCGGAAGAGAAGGAACTTTCCTTAAGTTCACAGCTTTCCAGGCTTCTTCAAGAAAATACTTTTAAAGGGCATGTTGCGGACAAAATTGCTCAACACGAAGAAGTGGAAATACGTTCCTTTAAAATTGCTAGCCGTATTGTGAACGATCTCTCTTATAATTTTATCAACAAAATTATTCAAAAGTTTTCCGAAGGAAATATTTTAGATTGTCTCCAAGCAGTCAGCGCCTTAGGGCCTATTGGGTTAGGGGCGGCGCCTTACTTTGTGGCCTTTCAGCATCACACAAAAGATTACAAGCTTATTTCGGATGCCAGCCGCCATTTTCTTGGGAAACCGCCACGCGAACTTTCTAATCAAAAACGCGCTTGGTTTACGGATACTCTCCAAGATGTCAATGGCGTAGCCCATACCATCCAAAATATGTGCGAGATGGCCGGCCGGTTTGGCAAAAGCATTCGCGTGATCACTTCAAAATCTCATCTAGAACCCACCCCTATCCCTATCCAAAATTTTAAACCTGTAGGCGAATTTAAGTTAAAGGAATACGAAGGGTTAGAATTAGCCTTCCCACCTCTTTTAGATATTTTGGAATATTGCTGGCGCGAAAAATTTTCCGAAGTGGTTATTAGCACTCCAGGACCCGTTGGATTAGTAGGCATTGTTGCAGCAAAGGTATTGGGTCTAAAAGTAAGCGGTATTTACCACACCGATTTTCCGCAATATGTTCGCATCCTTACGGATGATGAAAAAATGGGTTCGATTACTTGGAGGTATATGGAATGGTTTTACGGGTTATTGGATCTTATTTATGTGCCAAGCCAAACTTATTACACGATGCTTTTAGATCGTGGGTTGCCAGCCGAAAAACTAAAGATCATGCGGCGAGGGATTGATTGCCGAACCTTTAATCCAGAAAAACGCGATCCTAGATTTTGGGAAATGTTTGGTTCAAATGGCCAAGTAAAACTTCTCTACGTCGGCCGCGTTTCTAAAGAAAAGGATTTGGATACGCTTGCGCAGGCTTATCTCCGCTTACATCGTCAACACCCCGAAACCTTGCTTTCGTTGGTGGGAGATGGACCTTATCTTGCTGAATTAAAAAAGCGCTTCCAAAAATCTTCCGCCGTTTTTACGGGTTTCCTTTCTGGAGAAGCTCTTTCGAATGCCTACGCTTCAGCTGATATTTTTGTTTTCCCAAGCACTACCGATACCTTTGGTAATGTAGTTTTAGAAGCACAGGCATCGGGGTTACCTGCCATTGTCTCCGATAAAGGCGGACCCAAGGAATTGGTAAAAGACGGCGAAACGGGTTTTGTGGTAAAGGCGAAAGATGCCGATGCTTTATTGGACGCCATGCAAAAGCTAGTTGTGAATACAAAGTTACCTCAACAAATCAGCCGAACTGCTCGCTTGCGCATGAGCGAACGCACATCCCAAAAGGCTTTTCAAGATTTTTGGGGAGATCTCTAACAAGTTGCTAAAACATTTATCTTCCTTTTATGCTAAAATATTGTGTTCATCGTGATTGTTGGATCACTCTGTTATTAGTCTTATTTTGCGGCGTCATGACTTGGCAATTAGTGCGCAGCGAATATTTTCCAGAATCTTCTTCGATTCACCAATTGCCGCCATCGTATGTTGCTGAACGTTTTCTTAAACATCAGAGTGCATCATTGATGAAAATACTATGGAAGGGGGAAGATATCGGCGTATTTTCAGTACGAGTAAACCCAACGATTAAACCTACCCTTAAAGGTTCAGTGAATCTTGAGTTTCCTATGTTGGAGACAAAGTCTAAGATCCATTTAGAAATGGAATGTGATTTTAAAAATCCTCGCTACGAAGTAGATCAACTTCATCTGCATGGGACCTTCCGAGAAGTGAACTTCGATCTGACAGCTGATTCTAAAAAAAAGAAAATGAACCTTTATGTTCAGGGAGGTGAATTCCATATAAATAAAGAATTTCCATGGAATCATGCTGTCGATATCACTGGGAATGGGGATAAGGAATGGATCAAACAAATTCCGGGATTGCCTAACAGCTTTTTTTTGCCGTCAGAAGAGGCGATATCAAGTATGGCTCAACATTGGGAAATGGCAGCAACGAGCACCCGTGTTTTTCGGCTTGGGAGTTGGATGGAAGCTTACCTTGTAGAATGGTGGATGGATAAAAAGATGAAGAAAAGCGGATGGGCCAAACTGTGGATGAGTCCCACAGGAGAATTATTAAAACTCGAGTCCGATTTTGGGATCGGCGCCGTGAACGAAGAATTTTTTGAAGGTATTTCTGTAAAAGCAAACTGAATAAATCTAGATACGAAAAATGATTGAAATTGAGCAATTAACCAAACATTTTGGCACTTTAACAGCGGTAAATAATCTGTCGCTGAGGATTGCTTCCGGTGAATTTTTTACTTTTTTAGGCCCAAATGCTGCCGGTAAGACCACCACCATCAAAATGTTAGTAGGACTTTTGAAACCAAATTCCGGTCGAAGTTTATTAGGGGGCTATGATGTCCAAACCGCATCCGTTGAAGCCAAAAAACAGCTTGCTTACATACCTGATTTCCCGTTTCTTTACGATAAGCTTTCGCCTCAAGAAATTTTAGTAATGGTAGGCGAGCTATTTGGCATGTCGCGCCGCCAAGCAGAACAAGAACGCGATAAATGGTTCGATTGTTTAGATCTCCATGAGTATCGTCACGAATTATCCGAAAATCTTTCCCACGGTACCCGTCAACGAGTGGTCTTTGCAACCGCGTTTATTCACGAGCCAAAAATTCTTGTTGTAGACGAACCGATGGTTGGGCTGGATCCAAAACATGCGCGTGTAATCAAAAATATCATGAAAGAATTTACACAAAAAGGTGGTACCGTTTTTCTCTCTACACATACTTTGAGTGTAGCCGAAGAACTTGCAGATCGAATTGGGATTATTTCCCACGGCAAACTGGTGGCCTGTGGCACTTTAGAAGAAATCCGAAAGCAAAGCGGTCAAGATGGCGCCCTCGAACGCGCTTTCTTAACGATTACCAAAGAGTAACTTTGTTAATTTAAGTTTATGGCTTACCGTATTCTTCGAGATCAATGGTTTCTTTGCGGAGTGCTTATTATCGGAGCGTTGACTTTATGGAACCCTGGTGAAGTTGTTGTAGCTGTTGGAAATACTTTTAAAAAATTTTCAGCTAATGATTTAGGAATTGCGCTCATCTTTATTTTATCAGGATTGGAACTCGAGTGGGATCACATTCTCCAGGCAATTCGTGACTGGAAAGCAACCGCTCTATCTCTAGCGGCTATTTTTATCTTCGCCCCACTTTTAGCATGGTTACTTTCTTTTACCACCTCATCTGAGGAAATTCGTTTCGGATTAATGTTAGTTGGAGTATTGCCTACAACGCTTGCGATGGGAGTAATGATGACCGGTATGGCAGGAGGACGTGTGGCGCATGCATTATTCATTACGGTGCTCGCATACATCCTTTGTATTATTACCATTCCCATGGAACTTTCTCTGATGATCACAGGCCAAAATCTGGCTATTCATTTGGATTATCCTGGCATGATCCAAAAACTTGCTACCCTAGTTCTTTTGCCTTTATTTGCGGGAATGGCTTTAAGAAAGCCTTTCTCTAAACAGATAGCTTCACTTCCTTTTCGGCTAACACTTCTTTCGCGCTGCATTATTTTGCTTATTATCTTTATCAGTTTTTGTGATGGACGTGAAAAAATCCTTGGGAATATTCATCGAGTACCTGCTGCGTTCTTATTGGTGATTATTCTCCATTTTCTTTTGGCTGGCACGCTCTGGTTCATCATGCGACTTCTTCGCTGGGAAGCCGGTCGCCGCGAAAGTGTATTTTTCATGGGAATTCAAAAGACGATCACGGTTGCTATTAGTTTGCAAAGCACGTTTTTCCCAGAATATGGACTAGTACTGGTCGTTTGTATTTTTTATCACGTAAGTCAGTTAGTGATTGATTCTTATTTTGCAAATCGAATGGCTGTTTCAAAAAAGTAGGCTGGTTTGTAAATCCATCTTGTTCCCTTCCTTGGTAAAGAGGAGCTAGAGGAGGTTTTTGGGACGCCCCCCAACCCCTTCTCATACTAAAGAGGGGCGATTAACCGATATTAATCCACATCGGCAGTTACAGCACTGGCTACTCTTTGGGCAGATAAAAGTATGAAAGGAATGCTTCCGCCAGGTTTGGTTGTACTGCCTACAAAATAGAGTTTATCAATTTCTTTAGAACGGTTTGATAAACGTCCTAATACACCCGGCAGAGAGTGCATAGCATGACCGCAAATTGTTCCTCGATAGGCATTGGTGTGTGCAGCAAAATCAATTGGTGAAAATATTTTCTCGCAAACAATCTCATTTCTTAAACCCTCTAAGCCCATTTTTTCTAACCGATTTAAAATAACATCCCGGTACGACGAGATCATTTGTTCCCAATGATGATTGGTCTCGAATGGCGGCACGTGGACTAAAATAGAGTAATTATCTTGTCCTGGCGGCGCTTGGGTAGGATCGGTACGCGAGGAAACACATAAGTGGATCGTTGGTTCACGCGCGGGTTGTTTTTTTTGGAAGATATCTTTAAATTCTTCTGAATAATTTGAAGAAAAGAAAATGTTATGATGCACTAGTTTATCATAACGCCGTTTTACTCCCCAAAGGATCATCAAGGGCGCACACGAAAACGGTTTGCGATCCAATTTTTGGCTTATTTTCTTTTGATGTTTTGTGGAAAGAAGATGTTTCCAGGTGTAGGTAGCATCTACATTGCAAATGACAGTGTCCGCATCCAGATGCACTCCGCTGCGGACCGTTACACCGGTTACCTTTGATTTACGAAAACGAGCGCCTTCCCTAAGATTAATTCTAATAACTTCGGCGCCCAGTAAAAACTCCACCCCCAAATCGCGCGCGCAATTTTCAAGAGCTTCTGCTAAATGGTAGATTCCACCGCAGATATGCCATCCGCCACCCTGTGTTTGTAGATAAGCCATCATATTCAACATAGCTGGTGCAAGATAAGGGGAAGAACCATGAGCAGCCGCAGAAGAAAGAAAAAGTTGTCGAACATGCGGATCTTTAAAATAACATTCGATGATCTGCGCCATAGTTTTTTGGGTAAATATTTTAGGCAAATGATGTGCATGCTTTAGAAGATGCAGGGCTAAATATCTTGGCGTTGTCTTTGGAGAAGGAAACAAATATGTTTCGCCCAGTAGATTGTAAACCCTGCGCGTATATTGCATAAATTTTTCCAAAGCTTCGCCACGATCTTTTTCTCTTCGAGCCACTTCGATTTGAAAATGATGAAAATTCGACCAGGTATTCATCACTTTCCCATCTGGATAAAAGTAACGAGAAGCCGGATCGATGGGCATTAATTCTAAGTAGCTTTCGATATCGTAACCTGCATATTCAAAAAGTTCGCGTAAGATAAAAGGCGAAGTTAATTGTTGTGATGGACCCATATCCCACAAGAAACCTTGATCACTATAACAATCGAGCTTGCCGCCTACCCGTGCATTTTTCTCCAAAACCTTTACCTTCCATCCTTGCCGAGCTAAACGAATGGCGGTTGCCATACCGCCTACTCCCGCTCCAATAATAATCGCTGTTTTTGGCATAGAAGACTGCTATTTGTAACAGGATAAACTGAATACACCTATTTCATTTTTTCGCCACAACTAAATCGTTACTTATTTGCGTCAATTGTTCCACAAGCTGGCAATCTTTACACTCATCACGGCAAGGCGGACTTTGTTTCATTTCATAAATCTCCCGTGTTTTTGCCAGTAACGGACGGAGGATGGAGCAATCGAGTTTTACCTGATGGACATTTGCTTTAAAGCCCATCAGAAATCCATCTTTTTGATGGTTCGAATCTTTTGCGGCCGCTTGGTCATCTGTAACCGGTTCCATGTAAATCAAGGCGAGTCCGCTGACTGGAGCTAATCCTTTTTGCTCTCCAATCAGAGCATATCCATTCAATTGAGCTTCGTACATGGGATAAAGTTCATCTTGGTTTCCAGTAAATCTTGCGGTTTTGTAATCTACAATGATGTGGGAATGGTTGGGACGAATAAATACTCCGTCCGGACTTCCAGTAAGTAAAATATCGTTCTCTTGATCAACGATATTGAATTTTGAGTAATGAGGCGGTTCTTGATAACCTACTAACGGCCCTAGTTGATGCAACCAAATAGGCGCTTTTTTGTATTTATCGAACCAGCGGTGGATAATCAGCTTATTATAAGAATCCAAAGAACTAAATATTCCAGGAAAGATTTGGTAAGGCAGCTTATTTTCCATCCTTAACTTGATCCAAAAACATCGCGGACAAAAATTAGCTAATGCCACCGCCCCCAAGTTTTTTGCTGAAATACGAATGCGCTCGCTCATAACCTCTTTGTTTTTGGAGCATTAACCACTAATACCCGCCATTAATCGCATCAGCATATCTTGCTTAGCTTCGGCGCGATTCACTTCGCCAGTGATTTGCCCTCCTCGCAACACTAAAATACGCGTGGAAAGGTTGATCACCTCGGGTAATTCACTGGAAATAAGAATCATCCCATGACCTTTATTGGCTAATTGATCGATCAAACCGTGAATTTCGGCTTTTGCACCGACATCTACTCCGCGAGTTGGTTCATCCAACAACAAAATTTGTGACTTCGCTGCGAGCCATTTTGCGAGAACGAGTTTTTGTTGATTGCCGCCCGATAAACTCGCTGCCACTACCTCTGTATTCGGCGCGCGCACTCGCATTAATCCAAAAAAATCGCGTGCTAGTTCATTCTCCGAATGACTGTGTACCCATCCAAAACGCGCATGCTGTGATAGTATCGGCAACGAAATATTTGCGCGCGCGCTCATACCCAATACTAACCCATGACGTTTACGATCTTCGGGCACAAGGCCAAGTCCCAATCGCATGGCCATAGCTGGATATCGAATATGCACTCGCTCGCCACGCACATACACATCGCCTTGCGCTAATGGATCAAGCCCAAATAAGGCTTGCGCCAATTCGCTGCGCCCAGCGCCAACCAACCCCGAAAATCCAAGCACTTCGCCTGCGCGTAACGTAAACGAAATGTTTTTGAATTTTCCAGGACTCGATAAATTCTCAACCCGTAACAATTCTTCGCCAGGTTTTGAGGTAACATGCTCTGGGTAATACGCAGCCAGCGAACGACCAATCATCATCTGTACCAATGTATCTTCATTAAGTTCTTGAATGGGTTTGGTGCCGACTACTTGTCCATCGCGTAATACTGTAACTGTATCGCACAACCGAAAAATTTCTTCCATACGATGGGATACGTACAGCGATGTTACACCATCAGCTTGTAAACGACCGATGAGATTAAATAAATGTTCGGCTTCGATTTGCGATAAGCTGCTAGTTGGTTCATCAAAGATTAGCACTCTCGCTCCGCGCGCAACGGCAGTAGCGATCTGCACCAATTGTTGCTGGCCTACTGTTAATTCACCGAGAAGTTTATGGGTATCGATGGACGCGCCAATCCGCGCAAGCCATTCTTTTGCGCGCTCGTGCATTTGTCGTCGCGATACAAAGGATGCGTGCGCCGGAAGTCGACCAAGGCAAACATTTTCGGCAACAGAAAGATTTTCGCAGAATAACAATTCTTGATGAACCATGCCGATACCAGCCTCCACGGCATCGCGCGGGCTGGTGAAATGAAGAGATTTACCTTCCACCATTACTTCGCCTGCATCGGGAGTATATAATCCTGCTAGAATTTTACCGAGCGTGCTCTTGCCTGCGCCATTTTCGCCACAGAGCGCATGGCAAGAGCCGCGCTCTACATCCAAAGATACGTTATCCAGTGCCAATACGCCGGGAAAGCGTTTGGTGATACCCTTGTATTGGATAGCAGGTAATGGTGGCACTACGGTAACTTTAGATATTCTTCCGACACATCCGTAAAGCCCCAATCTTTAAGTTGGCGAGCCCACTTACCGAGACTGCTCTTAGTTACGTGCACCAATTCCATGCGGTTAATTTCTGGCACATCTTTTTTAAGATGGAGTTTATCAACAATTTTTTCGACGGAGACATAACCCCATTTATACGTTGGCTGCGCCAAAAGCACGGGCGCAATGCCTTTTTCAACATAGGGCAATTCTGCAGGTAACCCATCCACGGCAACTACTTTAACTTTTTTGGGATCGAGATCGGTAAGCAATGTTTTAGTAAATAGCGGCCATCCACCAACCATCGCCCAACCCGTAATATTGGGATATGCATTCATTACACGCACTACTTCAGCCGCAGCATCCTGCGGGGTTTCGATATGATAAAAAGT
>CAZNSF010000198.1:0-3853 GCA_964575565.1 uncultured Verrucomicrobiota bacterium
CTTTAATCCTGAAAATGCTTTGAGATCAAAGTAGCCAGAAGCAATTGCCAGTTCATCATGATGAACAAGGAGAGTGGTTAGAACACCTTTGAGAAGTGAAGTGTCGTTCTCGATATAGTCTGGAATCTTGGGAAGCATGGAGAAAATCCTTTTAGAAGATTTTCAATACGAAGACCACTTCAAAAAATGATGAGTAACAAATACCAAATCATTCGGGTGGCATGATAGTTTTTCCTTTCGTCATACAACGGCGCTAGGTAATATGGCTGCCTTAACGACAACATCTTATTTTTGATATGGCGAATGAAGCAGTCATTGTTGGAACGGCCCGTACGGCCTTTGGAAGTTTTCAAGGATCACTCTCTACTATTCCTGCTCCAAAGCTAGGATCTGTTGCTATTCAAGGCGCACTCAAACGTTCGGGCATTCAAGCTGATCAAGTTTCAGAAGTCATCATGGGTAACGTACTCTTGGCTGGTGAAGGTCAAGCACCAGCGCGCCAAGCAGCTATCTTTGCAGGGATTCCAAAATCTACCCCTGCTATGACCATTAACAAGATGTGTGGTAGTGGAATGAAAGCCATCATGCTTGGCGCGCAATCTATTCTTTTAGGAGAAAGCGAGATTGTTATAGCTGGCGGAATGGAAAGTATGAGTCAAGCCCCTTACCTTTTACCTACCGCTCGCAGCGGCTTTCGATTGGGACATCAAAAAGTTATCGATTCGATGATCCATGATGGCCTTTGGGATCCTTATAATAATCAGCATATGGGAAACTGCGCTGAACTTTGCGCTCGTGAAAAAAAGTTCTCGCGTCAACAACAAGATGAATATGCTATCGCAAGTTTCCAGCGCGCTCAAGAAGCTCAAAAGACTGGCAAATTTAAGAGCGAAATTGAGGCTGTGGAAATACCGGGCCGTGGTGGTGAAATTTTGAAAATAGATATCGATGAAGGTCCTGGTAAAGCGCAATTCGATAAAATTCCAAAGTTAAAACCAGCTTTTGATAAAGAAGGCAGTGTCACCGCTGCAAACTCTTCTACCATCAATGATGGCGCCGCTGCGCTTATTTTAACTTCTCGCGAAAAAGCAGGTTCGCTAGGGCTAAAGCCTTTGGCGCGATTAGTTGCTTCTGGAACTTATGCGCAAGATCCACTCTGGTTTACAACTGCCCCTGCTGAAGCGATGCGTCGCGCTATGAAAAAAGCATCCTGGCAAGTGAAAGATGTCGATCTTTTCGAAGTCAACGAAGCGTTTGCAGTAGTAGCGTTGACCGCTCAACAAGAGCTTAATATTCCCATGGACCGCTTGAATGTATGGGGAGGCGCTATTGCTCTGGGTCACCCTATTGGCGCAAGCGGCGCGCGAATTATCATTACCCTCATTTCAGCTCTTAAAGATCGCGGCCTCAAGCGCGGAGTTGCTGGTATCTGTATTGGCGGCGGCGAAGCAACTGCTGTTTGTGTAGAACTGATCTAAGTTGATAAAGATGCAAACCCGAACAAAAGAAATTTTTCGCGCAAAGACGCAAAGGCGCAAAGTAAGAATTTCCGACCTTAGCGGCTTGGCGTCTTTGCGCGAGCTATTCTTCTTTAATCATCTATGAATAAAGTTGTTCGAGATGCCGATGAAGCAGTTCGCGATATTCCCGATGGTGCCGTGCTGGCTCTCGGTGGATTTGGCCTGTGTGGCATCCCGGAAAACTGCATTGCAGCATTAGTTAAAAAAGGAGTAAAAAATCTTACTTGTATCTCCAATAACGCTGGCGTTGATGATTTTGGCATTGGGCTTTTATTCCAAAAACGTCAGGTCAAAAAGATGATTGCCAGCTACGTCGGCGAAAATAAACTCTTTGAATCTTTGTTTCTCTCCGGTGAACTTGAAGTAGATTTAATCCCACAAGGAACGCTTGCCGAAAGACTTCGGGCGGGCGGCGCCGGTATCCCTGCTTTTTATACTCCTGCTGGCGTAGGAACTCCTATAGCGGATGGTAAAGAAGTGCGCAACTTCGAAGGTCGTGATTATGTGCTCGAACAGTGGTTGCGAGTAGATTTCGCTCTTGTAAAAGCTTATCGTGGAGATGAAATGGGTAATCTTATATTTCAGAAAACTGCACGCAATTTTAATCCTAATGTTGCAATGGCGGGACGCATCACAATTGCCGAAGTTGAGGAACTAGTTCCCATTGGCACAATCGATCCCGATCAAATTCATTTGCCTGGAATTTTTGTAAAACGAATCTTCCAAGGTAAAAATTACGAAAAACGAATTGAAAGACGCGTAGTACGATAAAATTAAAATAATTTATATGCCCCTTACACGCGAACAAATTGCCCAACGGATTGCTAAGGAGCTTAAGGATGGTTATTACGTGAACCTCGGCATCGGCATTCCCACTTTAGTTGCTAATTATATTCCAAAGGGGATGACGGTAACCTTACAAAGTGAGAATGGTTTATTGGGAATTGGCCCCTACCCCCTCGAAAAAGAGGTTGACTCGGACTTAATTAATGCCGGCAAAGAAACTGTTACAACAATTGCGGGTGCTGCTTATTTTTCAAGCGCTGATTCTTTTGGCATGATTCGAGGCGGTCACATTGATTTAGCGATCATTGGTGCCATGGAAGTAGATGAAGAAGGCAATCTCGCTAATTGGATGATCCCCGGCAAACTCGTTAAAGGCATGGGAGGCGGTATGGATGTGGTGACAGGCGCTAAAAACTTGATTGTCGCCATGCAGCATGTGGCTAAAGATGGATCGAGTAAAATTTTGCCCAAATGCAAATTACCACTGACTGGCGTAAAGGTAGTTAAGAAAATTGTCAGCGAGTTAGCGGTAATTGATATTACATCCCAAGGTCTTGTTTTAAAGGAGCGTGCACCAGGAGTAAGCACAGAAGAAATTTGCAAGGCTACTGCTGCGAAACTTCATGTTTCCGGTGAAATTCCAGAGATGAAGTTTTGAAGATACTTGATGTTGGCGTATGAGCGATCATATCGCGGCAAAATCCAAGTTTTTCTTCCAAGGTAGCGATAAGCACTTTGTGAAAGGGGTTACTTACGGTCCATTTGCCCCTACCCCACCTGAAAATATCTATTTTCCTCCACGCAACCAAGTACAAAGCGATTTTGCGCTCATGCGGCAAGTAGGAATTAATACAATTAGAACGTATCATGTGCCACCTACTTGGTTTTTGGATGAATGCCAGTTTCATCAAATCAAAGCGTTCATTACCATTCCATGGGAACAGCACATCCACTTTTTGGATAGTTCCAAAACGCAACGTTCCATCCGAAAAAAAATAGCCGATGCAGTAGCTTTCCATTGCGGACATCCCGCTATCCTTGCTTATGCAGTAGGCAATGAAATTTCTACTAACATTGTGCGTTGGTACGGTCCACGCAAGATAGAAAACTTTATCGAAACTCTGTTAAATGCTGCTCGGCAAATCGATTCTAAACCTCTTTATACATATGCCAATTATCCGTCCACGGAATATCTACTATTAGATTCCGTTGATTTCTATTGTTATAATGTTTATCTCCATCAGCAGCTGTCTTTTCAACGTTACCTAGCTCGGTTGCAAAATCTTGCTGGCGAAAAACCACTTATCATCGGCGAATTTGGCATGGATACTCTTCGTCATTCCGAAGAAGAACAAGCCAACCTTTTGGCTTGGCATATTCAAACGGCATTCAAGATGGGATTAGCTGGGACAATTGTTTTTTCTTGGACAGATCAATGGTTTACCGGTGGTTCTACCATTGACAATTGGAAGTTTGGTTTAGTGGATGCCGGGCGCCATCCTAAAAAGTCATTTTTTACGGTGAAACAATTATTTAAAGATAACGAC
>CAZNSF010000199.1:0-4368 GCA_964575565.1 uncultured Verrucomicrobiota bacterium
GATGATCTCGCAGATGATACTGCTTCGAAACAAGATGCACGCCAGGCATTAGAAAAATGGCGTGAATATACTAGAACTGTTCTAAAGGAAAACTCTACCGCTTCCTTTCAACCTTCAACCTTCAACTTGCAACCCTCCCCATTGTGGCCTGCTTTCGTCGATACCGTTAAGCGCTACCATATTCCAACTGAATATTTTGATCAAATTGTGGAAGGAGCGCTGATGGATCAGGAGATCATGCGTTATAAAACCTTCGAAGATCTTTATCACTATTGTTACCGCGTTGCATCGGTTGTAGGCTTAGTTTGTTTACGTATCTTTGAATATACCGACCCGCAAGCTGAAAAAACCGGTGAATGGCTCGGAATCGCTTTTCAATTAACCAATATCTTAAGAGATGTGCGCGAAGATGCCGAACGCGGAAGAATCTATCTTCCTTTAAAAGATCTTCAAAAATATGGCGTGAGCGAAGAGGATATCTTGAAATGTCGATGGAGTCCTGCCCTAGGCAATCTTCTAGAAGCTTTTGCTCAACATACGGAAGAATATTATACCAAGGCCGAACCAGTGATTGGTTTAGTGTCCAAAGAAGCGCAGCCAACGCTCAAGATTATGAAAGAAATTTACCATGGTATCCTATTCGAAGCTAAAAAACATGAATTCCGTGTCTTTGAGCATCGCGTAGGCTTACCCACTTGGAAAAAACTGGCTATTGTGGCGAAACATCAGCTTCGACTAGCAAAACTAGTATAATGAATTACCCCAATGAGACCAGAGCTGGTTATTTTTATGCTACACTTACTTATCTTGTTTGGGGCCTGATACCGGTCTATTGGAAACTCCTTAAAACGGTCTCACCTTTCGAGATTATTATTCACCGCGCTTTTTGGAGTTTTTTTGTGTTTCTCGCCTTATTGAGCATCAAGGGGCAGACAAAAACTCTTTTTACTTCTTTAAAATATTTTCGGATTTTCTTTGCCATTTGTACTTCCGCTGGGCTTATCGGTATTAATTGGTTTATTTTCGTGTACGGTGTCAATTTTGATCGTATCTTAGAAGTTAGTTTAGGTTACTTTATTTATCCCTTTGTGAATATTCTTTTGGGGGTAGTCTTCCTAAAAGAAAAACTTACTCTACGAATGTGGATTGCTATTGCTCTGGTAGCAATAGGGGTAGGACAACTTGCCATTCCAACCCACGGTGTACCATGGATTGCAATAATTTTGGCCATATCCTTTGGGCTTTATGGTTTTGTGCGTAAAATAATTCCCCTCGATGTTCTCCTTACTTCAAACATCGAATCCTTCTTATTAGCAGTACCTGCAGGAGGTTACTTGCTGTACTCCCTTTTTCAACAAAAGCCCTCACACGATCATTATCCACTTAACATCATGTTTCTTCTCATTTTAGGAGGAGTGATTACAGCATTCCCTCTTCTCTGGTTCTCCCAAGCAGCGAAGCGTCTACCGCTTTCGACTTTAGGATTTTTCCAATATTTTGGTTCTACGCTACAATTTCTTTTGGCTGTATTGGTTTACCAAGAACCTTTTACAAAAGTTCATGCCATTGGTTTTGGCTTTATCTGGATAGCGCTAGCACTTTACTTTTTTGAAACAAACAGGAAAAAGGCAATAGGTGTTAGGTTACAGGTTTCAGAGATTAGAGATTAGGAACACTAACCTATAACCTACTCCCTATCATCTATGAGGGCTCCATAACGCAATCCACGAAGACTTACTTTTAATTTTTTAATTCCAAAGATTTGCATTGCAGTAACAAAAAGAGCAAGCCCAGCCACTATAATATCTGCGCGCTTTGGCGAAAGACCTTTCAATTTTAGACGTTCGGCATTTTTCATTTTTCTTAAACGCTCAACAAGAGAAGATAAAGAACCTAAATTTAAAGTGTATCCATGTACATGATGATCATGAGCAGATGATACCTCCATATCCAATGCTGCAGCCGTACAAATACTGCCGCCGGTTCCAATCATTTTCAGTCCCTTCTTTGCGAAATCACTTTTAAGAAAACCAAGCCGTTCTTCATAATAAGCTAATAACTCATGATAAGAATCTTCTGTATAAGGATCGCCCCGCAAGAAACGTTGGGTCATCCGCACACAACCGAGATCAAGAGAAATAGCTTTTTGGATCTTTTGGCCTTTTCCTAAAATCCATTCAGCGCTGCCACCGCCAGAATCCATTACCAAAAGATCATCATGCGGGTTAAACAAATTTTGATTGCTCATTGCGCCTTGATAAATCAATCGCGCCTCTTCCTGGCCACTTAATACACGCAAACTAAAACCCATTTTTTTACAAAAACGTTTTTCGAATTCGTGACGATTAACTGCATCTCGGAGAGCGCTAGTTGCAATTGCCTTCCATATATCCACACCAAACTTTTCGCCTTCACGTTTAAAATCATACAGAGCATCCAAGGTGCGTTGCATGGCATTCTCATGAAGTTGAAAACGATGTTGAATACCTTCACCCAAACGCGTGGTAGCGCTTTTTTCTAAAAGAATTCGAGGTTCCTTACCTTCGACAAGTTCTACAATCAAAAGTTTTACAGAATTAGAGCCTATATCTAATATCGCGACTTTCTGGATGAAATTCGAAACTTTTACAGACATTTAGGACTTTTTCTTTTGCGGAACGGTTGTTTCCATGTGTTGATTAGGAACATCCTCTTCTCTCGGATGAAAAAGCACGCGGGCAACTTCGCCCTCAAGCTCAATAGCCCCTGTAAAATAGCTGCCTACATAAAAGCGCGCCTTAACTTTCTCGGGTGCCATTAACCACTTTTGTGTTGCTGCTTCATAAATCTGGACTAGTTCCATTTTTACCTCTTTAGAAGGCTCTACTGCCAAAATATAAGCATTTCGATGAAGATGCCGATCTACCAAAAGGCGGTCTTCGGCGCCTCGATCGCATGCATAGAGAATAGGACCCTCCAAATTAGGCCGATTCAAAAAAATAGGGAAAGGATGGCCCAGCCAAAAAGATCGAATAAAAACCAAAGCTGGAGGTTTAGCCCCTTCTAAAACTGTCTTTTCTAACTGACGCTGCATGGGCACCATACGAAGATTATCTTGATAAAAAGCCGTTGTTTGATGAGTAGTTATCAATACAAATGCCAAACCAACTATTGTGCAAAGCCAACGGCCGATTTTTTTTAAAGAAAATAGGAACGACAAAACCCATCCACTAACAACCGCCAATGCCGGTATAATTTCCGAAAGATATCTTGGACCCGTATCTGGCTTACTTGGGGTAAAATAGAATGCGTAGAAAAGAGTGTGAAGAAAAAGCCAAATGAATATAGGCAAAAATTTGAAATTCACAAAACGGCTTGAGTCCTTCTCTGTTACAACCACTCGATACAAAATCATACCCAAAACAATTAAGGCTAATAAAACAGAGAGTATCTTGTTACCAGTCCACCACTCGGCCAAACTTTGAAAGCTATAATTAAGATTGCGGAAGAAACCCGTCCAATCATGGGTAGTAAAAGTTTGGAAATAATGGCCGGGTTCGCCGCGACCTAAATTCTCTCCAAAACCATATTTATTTCTTGGCCAGTAATCGGTAAATAATTCGAAGGTCCATTTCCCGCTCAAAGCGTGATTATAAAAAAGCAAAGACATAAGAACCAAAAGTCCGCCTATGCCAAATGCCAAAAGAGCATTAACTTCGTTCTTTAACATTTTCTTGCGTGACCACAACACCCACGGCAACCATACGAGACCTAAAGCAACGGCATTAAGCATCCGGTCAGCAAAAACCAAACCCCATGCCAGGCCGGAAAAAAAGGCAAAGTTCATCTTCCCTTCCTCGCGCCACCGAACAATAAGCCATAAAAAGAGCAATGTTAAAAAAAGACAGCTCGAGTGAGATACCAGCGAAGGAATATTTGCGGCAAAAAAAGGCGAGAATGCCATGGAGCCAGCAGCAAATAACGCTGTAGTTTGGCACGAAATACGGCTGGCCCAAATATAAAGTAAAATTAAACTAGCTCCGCTAAGAAACCATGGCATCAACCAAGGGTCTAAACCAAGACACACAGGAATGGCAATAAATAGTGCGTGGACTGGTGGATAATAAGCATAAGAACGATCGCGCACAACCGCCTGCCATTGCTGAAAAAAATTGCGCGGTTCTGGTGTATCGCGCCACAATTTTCCGGAAGCAAATGTTTGAGCCTGGAAAAGCACCGTACCCACATCTGTATTTTTTACATCATAAGGTAAAAATTCACGGCGGGCATACCACGCAGTGGCTAACCAAACAATGACTAGAAAGAAGAGAAGAAAACGATGTTTTTTCCCATGCATAAACTATAAAAGAAGATTGCTTCGCTTTGCTC
>CAZNSF010000200.1:0-5172 GCA_964575565.1 uncultured Verrucomicrobiota bacterium
TACAGGGACCAAGCAGAAGTTACCCAAATTAAAAAAAGAAAAAGGAGATTGGCTTGCTGTTCAAGAGAATGGTCATATTGCTTATAATATCCATACTAAGAAAATGGTGACTGTAGGTAGGACAACACTTGAAATTCAGTCAGTTACTGGGACAGATCCTGCAAAGCCTCCAAGTAAGAAATAAAATTGAAGATAGCCTATGATGTTGATGCAAACAGAAAATCTACGGAAGGCTTATAAAGGCCGAGAGGTGGTGCGCGGAGTTAAAATTGAGGTGGAACGCGGCGAAATTGTGGGGCTTCTCGGTCCCAATGGAGCAGGGAAAACAACCACTTTTTATATGATTGTAGGACTTGTACGCCCTGATGATGGCACTGTTCACTTCGAAAATAATGATGTAACCCATACCCCCATGTATCAACGCGCGCGTCTCGGCATGGGTTATCTTGCTCAAGAGCCATCGGTTTTCCGTAAATTGACCGTAGAGGAAAATATCATGGCCATTTTAGAATTCATGCCTTTTACGAAAACAGAACGAAACGAAAAATTAGCTTCTCTTCTTGCTGAACTGGATTTAACGCCCTTAGCTAAAAATAAGGCTTACACTTTAAGTGGCGGTGAAAAACGGCGTCTCGAGATTACCCGTGCTCTTGTAACCAATCCTACATTTATTCTCTTAGATGAACCTTTTAGCGGCATTGACCCGTTGGCTGTTCATCAAGTGCAAGAAATTATTTTAAGGCTTCGAGAACGCGGAATAGGTATTTTGATTACAGACCATAATGTCCGCGAAACCCTCTCGATAGTGGACCATGCCTATTTGATTTGCGAAGGGGAAGTTCTTCGCCAAGGCACAAAGGATTTTTTGGTGAATGATCCTGTAAGTCGTGAGCTTTATTTAGGCCCGCGTTTTTCAATGTGAAGCCACTTATAAAAACTAAAACAATGCTGAAACCTCGCCGTAGCTACAACCTAATTTGCCAATTGCCAAAAAGAGTGGAGCCCGTGGCACTCTGCGGAGGCGGGTAAGTTAAATTTAAACAAAAGGTTATCTTATGAATACAGAAACCATGCAGATCCATATTACTGGCCGCCACGTTACGGTCACAGAAGCCATGAAAGACTATGCGTGTAAAAAACTAGAGTCGATCACCATTGACTATCCAAAAGCCATCGATGCCCATGTGATCCTCGATGTGGAAAAATATCGTCAATGTTGCGAGATTGTTTTGGTTTGTACCAACCACATCCGTATCGAGGCCGAAGATGAATCGGATAACATGTATGCTTCGATCGATCTTTGTGTGGATAAGTTGGCTCGGCAAATGCGAAAGTATAAAACCAAGAAGCAGCGGCATCATCGCCGTCGCCAACAAGCTACGCCGGTTTCGGGTGATGGAGTAGAATCTTTGTGATCGTTATTGGCGCTGGAATATCCGGTTTAACCGCGGCACTTGCCTTAAAAAACAAAGGGATTGATACCCTTCTCCTAGAAGCTAATCCCTATGTGGGTGGGGCAGCGCATACTCTTCATCGAGATGGTTATCTTTGTGAATCAGGGCCTAACACCTTGATGCTTTCTAGTCCGGAGGCTATCCAGTTTTTAGAAAAAACAGGTCTTTTAAGTTCAGCTTTGGATGCAGCGCCACATGCCAAGAAACGTTTTGTAGTTCAAGAGGGTAAACTCATTCCTTTGCCTGTTTCGCCTTTTGCCTTTTGCACAAACAATATCCTTTCGTGGAAAGCCAAGTTTCGTTTGTTCCGAGAGCCTTTTATTTCCAAGGGTACTAATGAAAACGAAACGATAGCTAATTTTTTCCGTCGGCGTTTTGGAGAAGAAGTTTTACATGAATTAGTTGATCCTTTTATTTCCGGTATCTATGCAGGCGATCCAGAGCGGCTTATCCTTTGCCACGCACTGCCAAAATTATATGAATTAGAAAAGACCCATGGCAGCCTCATCCGTGGAATGATCTGTTCTAAAAAAAAGGGCCAACAGAATCGATTAATTTCGTGGCCTGGCGGTCTTTCGGATCTAGCAAAAGGTCTTGCAGCTTCATTAGGGGAGTGCGTTCTTCTTTCGACTCCTGTGCGATGGATTAAAAAAGAAAGAAATCAATTTGTAATCGGCACAGATAAAAAGGAATTCCAAAGCGATCGAGTGATTCTGGCTACAGACATTCATCAGGCTGAAAGCCTTTTATCTCCCATTTTCCAGGAAGCTGCGTCGCTAAAAAAAATGACGAGCGCTCCGATGTGTGTGGTCCATTTAGGATTTCAAAGATCGGTGATTGGGCATCCTCTTGATGGCTTTGGGGTTTTGATTAGTCGAAAGAGAAAGATCCGAACGCTCGGCGCGCTTTTTTCTTCCACGCTTTTTCCGAGCAGAGCGCCCGAAGGATATGTTTTGCTCACCGCTTTTGTTGGAGGGATGCACGATCTAGAATCGGTTTCGCTTAACGATGCTACCCTTATCCAAACAGTTTTAAAGGATCTTACACCGCTTCTTGGAATTACCGGCGCGCCTACTTTCCAAAATATTATCCGTTGGCCGCGCGCAATTCCACAGTACGAAAAAGATTATTCGCATGTTTTAGAAACGTGCGGAGAAGTTGAAAAAACTTATCTCGGTCTTTATCTTCTCGGCAATTATCGCGGCGGAATTTCTTTAAGCGATTGTCTTACCCAAGCCAAGACCTTGGTCGATAAAATTGCTGATGATCAAAAATAGATATAACCATTGGATTATTGTCCTGCGGCTTCTTTAAGGACGGTTAAAATCTCTTCGAGTCGTTTTTTTTCTTTTGGATCAGAAATACGCTTTAACCGATCCGTAACCATTTGAATAACTGTTTCACCATGATCCTTGGCTTGAAGATCTGCGCCATAATCAAGAAGGAGCTGCACGACATCAGCTTTACTATCTCTAGCTGCTCTCATTAAAATCGTAAAACCATTATCTTCTGCAAAATTAGGATCCGCCCCGGAATCTAATAACATCTTTATGGTTTCACTATCAGAGTCCCTTCCCACTGCTATTGATAAAATACTGTAACCTATGCTATTTTTCCCGTTCGGATCAGCCCCTTTTTCAATGAGTAACTTTACGGTTTCGGTGCGGTTGCCTCTTGCTGCGTATTCTAAAGGGGTACTACCACGATCGTCATGTAAAGAAAAATCAGCGCCGTTTTCGATCAAAAACTCTACGGTTTCTTTTTTACCATTCCAAGTAGCAATTGAAAGAGGCGTAAGACCATCATCATTTTTTTCGTTAACGTAAACACCTTCATTCAGTAATACTTGAAGTTGGCTTATATCGCCTGCCGCTGCAGCAAGCATAAAATCTGTCCGGCCATACTTATATTGGGCCTTTGGATTAGCACCCGCTTTAATTAATAATTCAGCGACATCCCTCTGTCCAAGCATGGCCATTCCTGACAAGTCATCATCAGTGAATCTTGCACCATGATCTAGTAAAAGTTGAACTACTTCAATATTAGGATGGGTTTCAGTATCAGTGTGTAATGCCGAATTCAATACTCCCCAATTTTTTGCATCCGCCCCTTTTTCAAGTAGAAGTTTGATAGCTTCAATATCTCCTTTAGCTATGGCACGCTCAAGAAGTTTTCCATCTTTTCTATCCTCTTTGTTTGGATCAGCTCCATTTTCTAAAAGAGTCTTTAATGCTACAATATCACTTTCCTCAATAGCAGTAAAAAGTGGGTTAGGAAGATTAGGCTCCTTTTTAGTTTCTGACGGTAGAGTTTCTGGGAATGATTCGACGGGTTTGCTTGTTACTTTCGATATTGCTCCTGCTTGTTCAAGGAGTTCTACAATCTCTTCCTCGCCATATTCTCTAGCGATATCGAGCGCTGTTCTCTTTATGCCCGACGCCCACGCTCTACTCCATTCAGCTTCTAAAGCACCCTTATTAAGAATATCTGCTTGAATTCCTTTATCAAGAAGAAGCTTTACAATTTCTTTTCTACCATCCCGGACTGCTTGTATGAGGAAAGATTCACTGCCATCGCGAAAACCAATAAAACCATTGGGATCCAATCCTTTCTCTAAAAAAAATTTAATGGTTTCAACGCGATTACGGAAAATTGCACTATCCATGCATTGACCTGCACACTTTTTTAAATCGGCTCCTTTTTCAATAAGTGTTCGAACCACTTCTGTAGGACCATCAGCTGCCCAAATTAAAGCTTTATTCCAATCAGGATTATCTTGCTTTTCAAGTAGATACATCACGATTTCTGTACGCTTCTCATCCATTGCCACATTTAAAGCGGAGCTCTCTCCCACGAAAACACTAGTGTATTTGCGATCAATATCGGCCCCGTTTTCGACCAAAAGCCGTACTATTTCAATATCACCAGATCTTGCGGATGCTATTAACGCTGTAAGACCACGCTCATTGCTACCATTTATATCAGCGCCATGAGCAAGTAATAATTTAATGACTTCAAGCCTTCCTTCTCTTGCAGCTTCAACTAAAGGCACACGCCCATATTTATCTCTCGCATTAATATCCACTCCTTGGTCTAAAAGCTTTTTTAATGCATCGATATTTCCCCATTGGGCTGCTTGAACTAACTTAAGGGAAAGTGGATCGACTTTTTTGACTATCGTTTGGTTGGGCTGAACGGCCGATAGACCGGAAATCTTTTTAGTCGGATTTCTTTCTACAACAATTTTTTTAGGAGGTTCTTTTTCGAATACCCAAGGCCCCATCGCTTTTATTCTCAAAAGAAGAAAGATAAGGAATAAGGCTCCTAATATCACTGGAAGAAGTGGAAACTTCCTTTCTTTTTTGAAAAAATTTACTTTCATTGGGCATACTCACCGTGCATCGGAAGTATAGTAGAAAGATTTTGGGAAGAAAAGGCGTTTTGCTTACAGCTCGCTCGCGCAGTTTTTTAGAGCAAAATGTATTTGAGTGTGGTTTAAAACACTGATATATTGAGGGGTATGAAAGTCAATTGGCATGACCGCATCGAAAGCAATCCCCTCATTTTACGAGGTAAGCCATGCATTAAAGGTACACGTGTCCCAGTTGCTCTTATTCTTGGCTATCTGGCTGCAGAAAAGGGAATAAAAGAGATTATTCGAGAATTTCCTGATCTTACCCCAATCGATGTAGCAGCATGTTTAGATTACGCGCGAGAT
>CAZNSF010000201.1:0-6216 GCA_964575565.1 uncultured Verrucomicrobiota bacterium
AACCGTAAAATCTACAATGATCATACCGGAACCAAGATGCTCGCGAATGGCTTGATCAATTTCTAAAGTGCCGGCTACTTCGATTTCTGGATCTTCATTAGCGCAGGCGATGACTCTTTGGCCCATTCGTCCATTGGCGCCCGTCACAAAAATTTTCGTTGGCATAAAATGAGGGGTCCTTTTTCTTTCGAACTTTGCTAGAATATACTCATCTTACCCCGTTTCCGAAAGCTAAAAGTCAAGATATGAATCGATTAACTATTATTACCGTTAGTCTACTGATAACCTTCCTCCTTGGGTTAGCAACCGGATGGTTCTGGTGGGGATCCACAGCCAATCTCCAGGAAGCCAGGCCGATCTTGTCTCGAAAAAACACTACACCCATTGGGCACTCATCAAAACAATCTAAGCCTTCACAAAAACTCCAAGAGCATGACCTAAAAGATTTAGTAGAAACAGCGTCTTCCGCAAGGGATAAGCCCCCAGCCTCTACACAAACAGCTAAAGATATTATCGACCAAGTCTTATCTGAAATTAAAAATGCGGGTTCTGGGAAAGCGGATAACCAAAAAATGTGGAAACGCTTGCAAGAACTCCGTCGTTTTGGCGAAGAAGGTTCTCAAGCAATTTTAGAATTTTTCCGAACAAATGAAGACGTTCCTTTTGAACCAGATTGGCAAGCTGGCTGGGGGCTATCAGCAGAAGAGCCTGTATATTTTCATTCATTACGAACAGCTCTCTTGGAGATTCTTTACGAAATGAAAGATCCTACCGCGCAAACAGCCGATTTAGAGTTTCTCCAAACCGCTTCCTCCTCTCAAGAAGCCCTCCTTGCCATAAAAAATTTAGAAAAGGCTTCGCCCGGTGTTTATCGTACACAAGCCCTCCAAGCAGCTTCAGAAATTCTAACCGATCTTTTAGAGAAACCGGACGCCCAGTTTGATTTACAAAATTCCAAAATATTTGAAATTGTAGGATACTATCAAGCGCAAGAATTACTTCCTTTAGTTGAAGACTGTATAAAAAGACAGCCCCTATGTTTATATAACTGGTTGTCATGTGTGGTCCAATTTCCTACAGAAGATCAGGTTAGTGCTTTAGAAAGACTCTCGGCTGATAAAAAAATTCATGAGGGGCTTGTTGCCACCAATTCTTATTTGTTAGTTCAACTGGATTATAGAAATGATCGCCTTCGCCAAATGACCGGTGAACTTTTTAAAGAAATGGATGTGAACAAAAAAGCAGATCTAATCCAAAGAGTAGGTGAGTCGGGCATCATGAAGTTTGGCGGCGGATTTACTCTCGAATTTAATCGGCCGAACATCCCTACCTATCATAAAAAAGATGGGATCGAAGCCTCGTTAAAATTACTTAGCGAAATTGAGCCGTCTCTGGATTCCGCTATCCTTAAGGCGCATCTTGAAGTATCTCGTTTAAAACTTCAGGAAGCGTTGGCAAAAGCGAAAGAGTAGGAAAGACCCGCTAGAAGAATGAACCACGGAGATAACGGAGTTTAGAGAAAGCTTTACACTTCTGCGCGCTTTGTGAAAGATAGAAATTTTTCTAAAATGACCGATCTTACCGAAAGAGCTAAACGCGCCAAACAAATTATCTCTCATCCACAACGCTACAAAGTGTGCGAAGGATGTGAATCAATTGTTACTGCCAAGACAAACCATTGTCCGAATTGCCACAGTTATCGGTTTGATCCAGATCCTGAACGTGTGATTTCCCAGGCTAAACTCCTTGGATCGCGGCCGCAGACCAGTGTGAAACCGGAAGATTTGGAGTAACCTCGAGTTGTGAGCTGCAAGCCGCGCTACTTTTTGCGAGAAGGTACGGCCGCGACTCTTCGATCTTCCATTTTCTTAACCTCAATTTTACCAGACTTTACTTCGAAAAATGGTTTTCCATTTTGGATGCCTACAGTGCCGTAACCTGTTGCTGTCGACAAAAAACTCCGAAAATCTCCTGAAATTTTCGGTTCAAAAATCAATGTTTTATCAATGGCATCGTACCGAATGCCAGTCAATGCCTGGAGGAGCCCATACGATGACATGGCGCGCGCATACCAATAGCCCCACTCATATTCACTAAAAGGATTTCGAACCTGACCATTGTAACGATTCCGGCAAATGCGCACAATCTCAAGGCCTTCTTCCACTTTCCCCATTATGATCAAATGACCTGCAACTTGATATTCAATACCAGTCCAGACTTCATCGCTATAGGGAAATGGCAAGGAGAGCTTTTCCCCTTTAGGCCAAGTACAAAGCAAGAGGCCTCCATCATGCCCTAAAGCATAACCCGGACGTTGCGGATTGGCATGGGTAGAAAAATCTTTTCTTAAATTATAACGGTAAACTGCCATGAGATGACTTTGTACCTTTTTTGGATCGACCAGTTCTCCAACGCCACAAACCTCTGCCATCCAAGCTCCGAGAATGCCATCGGCCAAACAACCTTTTCCATACTGATACTTTGGTCCTTCGCGTTCGAAGATATCCATAGCTTCCGGTAAATAACTTGTCTTGCCCCCTTTTTTTGCGACTTCTACAGGAGAAGGCGTTTTCAATCCTTTCCACTGAATTTCTTGGAAAAAATATTCGCCATTGAATAATTTTCCTTCGAGATATTGTTTGCCTTTCTTAAATAATTCTTCGTAACGCGTTACCGGTTCATCAAGCGCATGACCCATCGAAACCATCGCTTTGAGAGCTCCCAAGTAAAAACCGCCTATCATTCCATTGGGGCCCCAAAACTCAATATCGTAAGTATTATGTTGAGGTTCCTCTGGGATACCTTTTTCCAGAGGGTCCCATGTCGCTATACAATAGTCCAAGCTCTGTTTTACTCGTGGCCAAAGGGTTCGCAGCCATTCGGTATCGCCACTTATTCGCCAATCGCGGTAAACTTTCATGATCCCGCCTAGTTGACCATCAGCAGCCGCATGAAAATTGTGCGTAGCAGTTTGTATGGGAATTGACGCACGGAAGTTTTGATGACCTTCTTTGTTTTGGTCATCAAAAAATTCGGTTTGCCGTAGGCTTCGCTCAAGATCTGGAAAGAGATGGGGTACCGCCTGGGCGTAATTCCATACATGCGTGCAAGAACCTTCGCACAAACCGATTTCATCTCCGCAGCCTTCCCATCCCCAAAAACGTCCATCCGTTTTGCGCATGACCGTTGGAGATTTTAAAATGGCCAAATTCGCGGCAATGGCTTCTATAGTTTCCCCCGGCAAATTCGTATCATAAAAGCAGGAAGTAAATTTTTCCGTTTCTTGCCGCAAAGAGTCGTAATTTTTTTTCCAGTAATCCGCGACTGCTTTAATATCGTGGAATTTAGTAGTGTACCAAGGCCGATAGTTAAGCTTCGGATCTTTATTCTCCACAGGTTTTTCAGAACTGCGGCGTGTATTTGTTATATCAATACGCAAATCGCTTTCTGGAACATACCAAGCAAATCGGAGTCGAATCACTTTCTTAGCCTTAGGCTGGAGAGAGAAAGGAACAAAAATACTACCGCCCTCACTCGGTTTACCTTCCGCTACCGGTGAACCTTCCAACACAGATCCTTCTTCAACAGTTTTCCAGAGCATGGTCATGGCATCGAACCAACCACCTCGAAACCAGCGGCAATCAACCTTTGCTTGAGGATCATCGATCACCGCAGCAAAAGCACCTTCATCATATGGTTTTTCAGACGATGGAGGTTCGTAGAGATAAAAACCATTTGGGAGTTGTTGCACAGAATTACTTTTTGAGCGTCCCATGAAATTCGCGGCGTGAAATGAATAAACGGCTTCAAGGGATCGGTCTGTTAAGTTTTGGAAAGTAAACTCGAGCGCCGCAACAGGCAAACTAGAGTTATCTGCATCTCCCGGCACAAAAGGGCTCCATCCTGTAATTTCTACCTGAAGAGGAATGGTGGAATCCTTGAGCTGAATTTTAGCAAACGGAAACTTAGAGGAAAAAGTGGCGGATTCAAATCGTGGCAGACCATACGTTGTGTTGCCCAAGCCTCTTCCACTTTCTTTAGAACCCGTGGTTTTCCATCTCGGAACAGGTCCTTCTAATACGCGAGCGACAGACGATGATCCCTTAATGGTGATCGCCGAAAAAACTTTGGGTTGATCCCAAATGTTGGGATGATGGTGTAAGGAGACGTGGGAAAGAAATCCTGTGCCCTCCAAGCATATCATTCCTGCCCCGATTCCTCCGAGGGGAAATGCAATATGGTTAAGCCCTTCTCCAGTATAGAGCGGAGAGGAAGATTGAGATGTATTGGAAGAAGAGTTTTCCTTAGAAGCGAGATTATCATGAGAATTCGACTTTAAATCCGATGTAAATAATTTTTGTGGAGCCTGTGACACCTCCGGTTTCGGCGGAACCTCGCCGAAGCTTCCGATTGCGCCAAAGCACTGCGTCGCCAAGGCTTCGGAGGACACCCGTTCGCCAAATGCAAATACGCATTCCTCCACGGGCGAGAGCCCGTGGCTTCCTGCGAAGGCGGGTGGAAACAATAAAAACACAACCCCTATGAAAAGCCCTTGAAAAATCTTTGTACTTAAAAATTTCGAAAGCCCAAAACTTGATAAGCTAAGATATCTCTTTACCATCCTTGTTTTCATATTATTTAACAATTTTTCTTTTGTAACTTTGATGAAGCCTAGCTGTACAACTTCTTCCGTCAAGGATTTTAACTTAGCCGAAGCGCACACTTGATTCAGATCATAAAACATGATTTCTTAAGCCGCTAGGATAGCTAGAGCGGTTAAAGCAGCACCGAAAGCTTTCGGGGTTAGTCGTGAGTTCAGGTATTGACACATTTTAAGACTGTCTTTTTACTTAGAACCGCTTGAGCCAGGGTAGCTCAGCGGCAGAGCAGGGGACTCATAAGCCCTTGGTCGGGAGTTCGATTCTCCCCCCTGGCACTAAATTAGTCGGAGGCACATACAAACGGTAGCTAAGAAACAAAGGCACAAGGTTTGGATTTATTTTTTGTTTGCCTTTATGCTCGAGTTTCTTTTTGTTGAATTTTCAAAACATTACCTATGATCCGCCAACTACTCGCTTTCGGCATTTTGATGATAAGCACAATTGTCTTTGCTGAAGACAAGCCATCCGAAGATATCTATACCGTCTGCAAGAAACTTGGTCGTGGAATTAATCTTGGAAATGCCCTTGAAGCTCCGAATGAAGGTGCGTGGGGTGTGATGCTCAAACCAGAGTATTTCAAGATCATTAAAGAAGCTGGGTTCAATACCATCCGCCTACCAGTAAAATGGTCTGGCCATGCACAAGCCAATGCCCCCTACACGATCGATCAAAAATTCGCCAAACGCGTGGATTGGGCAATCGACCAAGCCGTTGCAAATAAATTAAACATCATTGTGAATATCCATCACTATGAAGAAATGGATGCTAATCCCGATCAGCATTTACCGCGACTCATTGGATTATGGGAGCAAATCGCTGCTCGTTACAAGGATCGTCCATCCGAAGTATACTTCGAGCTGCTGAATGAGCCGAACGACAAATTAACCGAGGCTAAATGGAATGCCATCATTCCCAAGCTTCTTGCTACAGTACGGAAGACTAATCCAAGCCGTCCGGTTCTCCTTGGCCCCGGACAATGGAACGGCATCGGTTCGTTGGATAAACTAGAGCTGCCACGCGATGATCAAAACATTATCTTGACCGTTCACTTTTATGAACCGTTCATGTTCACCCAGCAAGGTGCCCCATGGGTCAAAGGAGCAGACAAATGGAAGGGGCAAAAATGGTCTGGCACCGGTGCCGAACAGGCAGCAATTCGTAAGCCGTTTCAACATGCTGCAACATGGGCTAAAACGCACAACCATCCAGTTTTTTTGGGAGAGTTTGGGACATATCAAGAGGCTGATTTAGAATCTCGCGCTCGTTGGACTCGATTTGTGGCTCGAGAGGCTGAAAAGCTTGGATTTAGCTGGGCTTATTGGGAGTTCTGTTCCGCATACGGAGCGTATGACCCAAAAGCCAAAACATGGCGAGAAACATTGAAGTCAGCGCTCATCGAATGATTTAGGTGAAGCAAAGAGACAAGGTTGCAGAGGGGCAAAGGTACTAAGGAACAAAGTGACAGGGGCACATAGACACAAAGAACCAAAGGCATGAAATGAAAACATACAAGGATTTAATTGTGTGGCAAAAGGGGATGCAGTTAGTGACAGCT
>CAZNSF010000202.1:0-5122 GCA_964575565.1 uncultured Verrucomicrobiota bacterium
AACCACATCTGAAAGCTATACGAAATGAAATTGAATCGAAACTTAAAGAAGAAAACATTCATCCTAAAGGCATTGATGGGTTTCCACACAGCCAATGGTTAGTAATGGATTACCTTGATATCATGGTGCATATCTTTACCAAAGAACGACGTGGCTTTTATGCCTTGGAAAGGCTTTGGGGAGATGCACGCCATGTAAATTGGTAAATTACAAAAATATGTTATCCTTATCTCGTTGGAAATCCATTTTCAAACGGTTCTCGCGCCTCCACGTGCTTGTGGTGGGCGACATGATGTTGGATCAATACCTTATGGGACGAGTTTCGCGGATCTCACCAGAGGCCCCTGTCCCTATAGTCGATGTGCAATCCGAGAAATTTTTTCCTGGCGGCGCATCCAATGTAGCTCGCAATCTTCGTTCTTTATCTGCAAAGGTAACGGTACTGGGTGTAATTGGCTCCGATGCCAGTGGACGTTATCTCACCCAAATACTGGAAACACAAGGAATCGAAACATCAGGACTCCTCCATGACTCCACTCGCCCTACCACTTTAAAAACTCGAGTCATTGCCCAGCATCAACAAGTTGTCCGTTTTGACCGTGAAAGCCGTTTGCCCATCTCTCCCGCCTTATTTCGCAAGGCTCTCCATACTGCACAAAAAGTGATTCCAAAAGTTGATGCTGTGGTTTTTGAAGATTACGGCAAAGGATTTATTCAACAAGAATTTATGGATGCTTGCATGGCAATTGCGGATCGTTCCAAGGTACTTACCTTTGCAGATCCGAATGCTCACCACCGCCTTTACTACCGAAAATTAACAGGTATTACCCCCAATCGAAACGAAGCCTTTTGGATGGCGCACGAAGCAGCGCAAGACCCTTTGCCAAACCCATTAGAGGATACGCCTCTATTAAAAGTAGGCCGTAAATTGTTACTTGAAACACATATCAACAACGTGCTGATCACGCTTGGAGAACATGGCATGTGCCTCTTTCGCGAAGGTCACGCGCCGTATCATATTCCGACAGCGGCCCAAGAGGTTTTTGATGTTAGCGGAGCTGGCGATACTTCGATTAGCGCTTTTGCCCTCGGCCTTTGTGCGGGCTTGGATGTAGTCTCTGCGGCTTATCTTTCAAATCAAGCTGCTGGAATTGTTGTAGGGAAAGCTGGCACAGCAACTGTAACAACTTCAGAGCTGCTCCATTGCTTTAAGTGAGAAATGCACTCGGCCGATCTCTCCGTATACCCGTTATAAGATATCGTTTCTTTTTTTATGGTTATACCACTAGTTTCCCAACGCGCTATCTTTCTTGATCGTGATGGCGTGTTAAACGAAAACCTTGGTTATGTTGGTCAGGTTGAACGCTTCCACATCTTTCCTTATACGGCACAAGCGCTTCGATTATTTGCAGACAAGGGATTTATCTTTTTTATTGTTACAAACCAATCCGGTATTGAACGAGGTTACTTTACCATGGAAGACACCAAGCGTCTCCATACCATACTTATCCAACAGATGCGCTCTTATGGAATTGAGTTTAGGGAAATCTATGTTTCGCCTCATCGACCAGAAACTCCCAATGATACCCGTAAACCCTCACCGAAATTTGTGCTCGATGCAGCTAAAAAATATGGGATCGACCTAGTTACATCTTATGTGATTGGTGATAGTGCCAGCGATCTAGAAATGGGTTATCGCGCGGGTTGCCGAGTAGTCTTGGTGCGTTCAGGTGTAGGAGCGCAAACAGAAAAACATCCAGGTGTAAAATTTGATTTTATCTTTGACAATTTGCTCGATGCAGCTAAAGCCCTTACTTAAGGGCGCATCTAAAGATCATAATTAGGGATCCAGTACAAACGGACATCTCCATCTACTCTTACTAGATGGGCTTGTTCTTCTAAAAATTTCTCAAAACGTTTGGAGCTTTCTTCTGAAAACCAGTTCATATAACCAAACTGCTGATCCATATGTTGGATGCGTCTTTTGTTTAAACAAATAAAGTCGATACCCGCCCTCTTCAGTTTTTGTGCTAACTGCAATGGGGGAAATTTTTCTTCGACTTGATCTACAATCCATTTTCGATCGTAAGGACCGCTCATCCGAACTGGGTTTTGAAAGAAAAATACACCTTCCTCGCCTATCAGGAGAACGGTTGATTTTACACGATGAGGCGCTCCTAGCCATTGAGCAGTACGGTAAAGAGAGCCGAGATGTGGATGTTGGGCTAAATATTGCTGACGTGTCATACCCTGAAAAAAGAAATGGTAAGGATCAGAAAAATCTGCAATTGAAGTTAATGCCTGCCAAACATTGATCCCTAAAAGAATAAAAATAATTGAGTAGATAGTAGCGCTACGCAATATTCTACCACCATCTATCACGGCTTCAGTAGCGCCTTTGGAGGCGCTCAATAAATTAGGCTTAACCTTGTTTAACTCCTTCCATGCTTCTCCAATCGTTATTGCAAAGATGGGAACCATGGGAGCAAGAAAGCGTGTTACTTGAGGACCCACGGCCCAAATAAGCCCACCTACCCAGCTAGCCGCTGCCGCAATACAAATTCCATTTTTATTGTTATCCAGTTGACGGTATACAGCCCAAAGAACTAAAGGAATAGCACACCAAAAAATCACTCCCGGATCACTTTCGAAATGATACTTACTATTCGCCACACTCGCTGCCCATGGTGCAAATAAAACATGCAAAAATCCATCAAGTCTAGAACCATACTGTGCTATTCCAGTAGAGTAATGTTCAGCAAACCAACGCCCTTCCGGTCCACACCAAGGAAGCCAACGGCTTAAAATAGGATAAACTGGATCGCCTGTCCAAATGGTATTGCGAATAAACCAAGGCAAGTAACCTAAAAATCCTCCGATACAAAAAGTGCGAAGAGGTAGAAGATAAGCAAACAATCGATTCCTATGTTTGGTTGGCTCAAAAAAAGTATATGCCACGATCGTAGCAATCACTGTTCCAAGAGCAGTATACTTAGTTCCGATAGCTAGACCTCCAAAAATACCAGCCCACAATAAGTGGGATCGCAATTCTTTGCTACGAATGGCTAACCACATCAAGGCTGCAAAAAAAGCAACCCCTAAATCATTATTTCCAAGGCCAGCGACCCCTAGCAAAAATGGCGTCGAAACAAAAGTTAACATCGCTAAAGCATAAGCCCCAGGCCCAGCAGCTAACCCAACAATCACAGCTGTCAGAGGTAAAACCATCCAATTAAAAATCTGGGCGCACGCATCACCAGATAAAACAATCTGTGGCAAATAAATCATTTGCCAATTTGAAGAGATATTTGCTTCAGTAAAATCAGGAATATAACTTATCTGTCCCGCTTGGATAAAAATCTTGGTCAAGCCAAAGTGATAACGCAATGTATCCGGAAAGATGGTTGGGGTAAGAGCAGCAGGAAGCTGTAAACAAGCTATTCCAAGAACGAGTAGCCATACAACCCTTTCTCTCGCGTTCCATTTTCGAAGTAAAATAGCTTTTGAAAGACTCCCAAGCTCTTTGAAAAGCTCATGCCAACTATAACCAACCAAAAGAACTAAAACAGCGATCGTAATAAATAATAAGTAAGCGTTTATCCCAAATATTGTCCCAACCATAAGCATAACCATTGCTAACAATCCAAGGCCTAATCCGCACGAAAACAAAAGATAAGATAATCTGCCGCGTAAACCTCTATTGGAAGCACGCAACACCTCAAAACCTTTAAACCATTTTAAGACATACCATCCAAGCCCAAGCGCCAATAACCAAAACCACAAGGCTGCGGCAAACCAACCGAAACTTTCTAATAAAGGCCGAAAAGAAGAAGTATTGATGCTAAAAAATGGAATCAAAACAACCGCTGCCCATCCAAGCCAAAGGAAGATGGCTACCATCATGAGAATCTGTTTTTTGGATAACATGAATTTGAAGTATAAAAAGGTAAAGAGTCGTATTTTATAAAATTGCGTATAGGATAAAAGCAATTTATGTAAATTGTCCCTTCCTTGCAGGCTTTTGTAATAAGATTGGCAAGCAAAACTTATAAGACATGATAGCAACAAATATCAATGCATCCGTTCAAAAATATGAGGCGTCCATTGTTGCAGTAATATGTCTTCTAGCAGCCCTACGTATTTTCTTTTTTAGCGCGCTATTTCCCTTTTTCAATAATGTAGATGAACAGATGCATTTTGATGCTGTTTGCAAGCATTCACGTGGTTATCTGCCACAAAAAAATAACAATATGTTCGATCGTGATGCTGTGGAACTCATTGTTCTCTATGGCACACCGGAATACTTAAATCATCCTAAAAAAGATTCTAATGGGCAAATTCCTCTCCCGGCATGGCATAATCCCTATCAAAAAGAGGTGACCGAAAAGATAGCTTATGGACAAACAGCCATCAATCGCGAAACGTTTTCGCCTCCTACTTATTACCTACTCGCCGGATTATGGTATAAGTTCGGGAAGCTTCTTGGATTCAAAGGCGGCGATCTTTTGTACTGGATTAGATTTCTGAACATCCCAATCTATGCAGCCTTGGTATACCTTTCCTATCTTTTTACCAAAAAGTTTTATACAGAAGTTTTATATCTTCGGATCGGCGTCCCACTTTTAATCGCTTTTTTTCCGCAGGACATTTTCTATTCGATTAATAGCGATGTGCTCTCTCCCCTGTTATTCACTCTTTCTTTATATTTATTGCTCAAGGCTTACTTTGAAAATCGAAGTTACCTTTTTTATATCACCAGTGGCATTGTGGTTAGCGCGACATTACTCACAAAGTTTTCTAATTTTATTTTAGCACCTATTGCAGGAATTATTTTATTAAGCCGCTTTATCCGACTTCGCGACCCTTTCCTTACTAAAAAAGAAATGGTTAAACCTCTCGTGTTCTTTCTTGCTAGCAGTCTGCCTGTCATTTGCTGGTTTATATGGAACCATTTTGCGTTAGACGATGCGCTAGGTGTTTCGGATAAAATCAAAACATTGGGATGGAGTATAAAACCTTTTAACCAATGGTGGGGACATCCCATTTTTACATGGGAAGGTAGCTTTACTTTTTTAAAGGATTTAACTACCGCGTTTTGGCGCGGAGAATTTGTGTGGCACCT
>CAZNSF010000203.1:0-4206 GCA_964575565.1 uncultured Verrucomicrobiota bacterium
CGTTGCTGGTTGTCTTGGTACAAAACATCGAGCAGAGTATAGTGTGATTGGTCATGCAGTAAATTTAACCGCTCGTCTCGAGAAAGCTGCTAAAGCTGGCCAAATCTTGTTAGGCCCCGAAACCGCTAAGCTCTTGCGTAAAAAGTTTGAGTTACATAATGCGGGTCCTCTAGATCTCCCCAAGATTGAGGGACCCGTACGTGTATCGGAATTAATTGGCCGAAAACGATGACCCCTTCGGAAAAGGCCAAGGCTTTGCGTAAAGCGATTCCTCCGGATGGACTCTTCGCAAATAAATCCTGGCGAATAGCTCCAGATCCGCTCCGAATCCAAGAGGATCTCTATAACCAGATCCTCGAACTAGGGCCTCGTCTCTATGCTTTTTATAAAGCCTGCAATCTCCTTTATCGTCAAAGCGTAGAAGGCAAACAACCATCCTGGATCCATCGTTATCTTGATGCCGGCAAATCTCCATCAATAATCCAACTTGCAAGAGAAAAATGCTGGAAAAATGATCTCCCTTGTGTGATTCGTCCGGATATTTTGGTCACGGAAGATGGTTTTTCGATTACAGAATTAGATTCTGTTCCCGGCGGTATCGGTTTAACGGGTTGGCTCCAATGGGCCTACGCTCAAATTGCAAGCCATGGAACGCCGAATACGGAATCTATGCTGAATGGATTTATTACTGCTCTAAAAGCTGAAAGCCAAAAGTTAAAAAACCATACCGACCATATTGCTATCGTGATTTCTAAAGAAGCAGACGTATACCGGCCGGAAATGGAATGGCTGGCCGCTAAAAACCACGAGCTACAAGCTACAAGCCTCAGGTTAAGTGTTTGTAAGCCGGAAGAACTTCAATATCGTCCAGACGGCGTCTTTCTTCACAACGAAAAAGTTGATGTGATTTATCGTTTCTTTGAGCTCTTCGATTTACCTAATATTGCAAACGTTGAAAAAATGAGCGCTGCTGCAAGAGAAGGCCAAATTCGGATAACTCCGCCCTTTAAACCACAACTCGAAGAAAAACTTCTCTTTGCACTATTTTGGTTTCCACGACTTGCGGAATTCTGGCATCGGGAACTTGGGGAACGTTACTTTCGCGATCTAAAAAAACTTATTCCATTTACCTGGCTTCTAGACCCCACCCCCCTACCGCCCCATGCAGTGATCCCACAACTCGAAATTAACGATTGGCATCAACTAAGTGTCTTCTCACAAAAAGAACGTGATCTTATTTTGAAAATTTCCGGGTTTTCAGAGTTAGCTTGGGGCAGTCGCGGTGTTTTCCTTGGCAGCGATATGTCGTCGGATCAGTGGGGAGAGGTAGTATCCAAAGCTTTATCCGAATTTGAAAAACATCCTTATATTCTCCAACGTTTCATCAAAACACAACTTATTGAACACACTTGGTATGATTTTGAAAAAGAAAGTCTTGTTCCCATGAAAGGCCGTTTACGTTTTTGTCCGTACTACTTTATAGAAAATGATAAGCCCGCTTTAGGCGGTATTCTTGCTACCCTTTGCCCTGCTGATAAAAAATTTATCCATGGAATGGAAGATGCCATTGTAACGTTGGCTATAAACGATAGGTCGTAAGAAAAAAATCTAAAGTCTTTCCTAAATTCTATAGGCTTGTTACTTATTACTTGCTACTTATTACTACCCGGTTCAATTCTTAATTGTTATGCCAAAGAACCATCCAATCTCTCGAAGTGGGCGCTTTACAAAAGGGCCGAGTGCCGAGGTATGCCAATACACACAATCGGTTTCCTTCGACTGGCGACTTTATCGACAAGATATCGCTGGCTCTATAGCCCACGCAACCATGCTGGCAAAGGTAAGGATCCTTTCCCGAACCGATGCTAATAAAATCATCCGTGGGTTAAAACAAATCGAAAAAGAAATTGAGCGAGGCAAGTTTCGATGGAAAAAGGAACTGGAAGACGTGCACATGAATATCGAGGCTGCCTTGACTGCTCGAGTTCCTGCTGCAGCCAAACTCCATACAGCCCGTAGCCGAAATGACCAAGTGGCAACCGATATGCGCCTTTGGGTGAAGAATGAAATTGAGAATTTAAAATTAAAAATTAAAATTCTTCAAAAAGCTCTCGTTGAATTAGCTGAACGAACCAAAATTAAAAAAACATCCTCGTCACTCGTCACTCGTCACTCGTCACTTTATTTTCTTCCTATCCCAGGCTATACCCATCTTCAACGCGCACAACCCGTTCTTGCAGCCCATCATTTGTTAGCCTACGTGGAAATGCTCGAGCGCGACATAGAACGTTTTATCGATTGCGCCAAGCGAACCGATCTATGCCCTCTTGGATCGGGCGCCCTTGCAGGAACAAGCTTGCCTATCAACCGAAAGCTTACTGCTCAACTCCTAGGCTTTAAGGCGCCAACTGCCAACTCTATGGATGCGGTAAGTGACCGCGATTTTGTGGCAGAATTTCTTTTTGCGGCAGCACTTACAGGTATTCACCTTTCACGTTTAGCAGAAGATTTGATTCTGTGGTCCAGTTCTGAATTTGGATTTATTACCATTGGCGATACCCATACCACCGGCTCTTCTCTAATGCCCCAAAAGAAAAACCCTGATATCGCTGAATTAGGTCGTGGCAAAGGAGGACGACTTATTGGCAATCTTATTACTCTTCTTACAGTTTTAAAAGGGCTGCCCATGACCTATAATCGAGATTTACAAGAAGATAAAGAACCTCTTTTTGATTCTGCGGATACTCTTTCCTCTACGCTTTCTGTTTTTGCAGGAATGATTCGTGCTACAAAGTTTAAAATGGCAGCCTGCTTGCGAGCAGTCTCCGATCCAAACCTGCTTGCTACCGAATTGGCAGATCATTTGGTGCGTCAAGGCATTCCATTTCGCGAGGCACATCATATCGTGGGTACTGCTATCCGTTATGCCGAGCAAAAGGATGTATCGTTAAATACCTTAAACCAAACCGATTGGAAACGAATTCATCCAAAGTTTGGTAAAAATGTTTTGCGTGTTCTTCAAATCAACGAAGCATTTCGATCTCGCAATCAACTTTTTGGTGCGCCCGGACCTTATCAAGTCGAAACTCAACTTCGATTTTGGAAAAAGAAACTTCTGTAATTGCCAGACGACCCGCTTGACTTTGGATCGTTTCCGGTCTAGTTTAGAAACCGTTCAATGAATTTAAGCCTTCTACAAGTATCTCTAGTGGTCGTCATTCTAATTATAGGTGACGCCGTCGGTACTTGTTGTGCTTAAAAGAAAATTCCCTAACTTTTAGATAACAAAAACCCGCGGCTGATCTAACAGTCGCGGGTTTTTTATTTTCCTGCGGCTCGTTTGATCTTCCTAACAAGAAAAAATCATGAGCTTTACCATCGAATCCGTAGGAACAGAAACATTCCATGCTCCTCAAAAAGCAAAAACCAAGCAGTCTCCGCTTGGCAGTGAAATTCTTGTCACTTGCCTTGAACAGGAAGGGGTCGATACCGTTTTTGCCTATCCAGGTGGCGCTAGTATGGAAATTCACCAGGCCCTCACCCGATCCAAGAAAATTCGAACCATTCTGCCGCGTCACGAACAAGGAGGAATCTTTGCAGCCGAAGGTTATGCACGCGCAACCGGTAAAGCAGGTGTTTGCATGGCAACTAGCGGCCCTGGCGCCACAAATTTGGTAACAGGCATTGCAGATGCCTACATGGACTCCATTCCACTTGTGGTTATCACGGGCCAGGTACACCAAGCCATGATTGGTAAATCTGCTTTTCAAGAGGTTGATATATTGGGAATGACCTTCCCCATCGTTAAACATAGCTATTTGGTTTTGGATATCTCCAAACTGGCAAGCACTGTAAAAGAAGCGTTTTATATCGCGCAAACAGGCCGTCCCGGTCCAGTCGTGATCGATATTCCAAAAAACATCCAACAGCAAAGAATAGATCCTTCTTTGTATGCCGAGGATGATTTTTCTCATCACGAAATTCCAAAGGCTTCTAAAGCTTCACTTGATGCAGTTGTTCGACTCATCGAAAAGGCTGAACGCCCTGTTCTTTATGCAGGCGGCGGTATTATGAGCGCTGATGCAAGCAAGGAATTGCGCGAGTTTGTGGAACGCACACAAATTCCAGTAACAACTACCATTATGGGATGCGGCTGTTTCCCAGAAACTCATCCGCTTTCCTTAAAATGGTTAGGCATGCATGGCT
>CAZNSF010000204.1:0-8460 GCA_964575565.1 uncultured Verrucomicrobiota bacterium
TTTAGCATTTCGCATCACCTTTCCGTTTTTAATGGCTGCGTCTATTTCGGAAGAGGGCGCAAGATGCATCATAAAACAAACATGCCAGGCATGAACTTTAACCCCATATTTTTTACCTGCATCGGTGTAGGCTTGGGCATAATCGCGGGTTGTTCCTGGAGCCTTGGGGAGCACATCGCTAGGGTAGTAAGCTGCACCCGCAGAACTTAAACGTACGAAAACAGCATTAAAGCCCGCCTTTTGGAGATCGTTAACGACTTCATCTGGGTTAAAACGTCGCGGATCATAAATCCATGCGCCGCGAAATTCATGGGAGGGAGGTCGAACAAAATCTTTTGTGGTAGAATATGTTCCTCCTTGTCGGGCGGTTTGGCAGCCAACGAACCATAATAAAGAAATGGTTAAGAAGAGTGCTCTTTTCATGAGGCTAACAATTTCTCTAACTGATTTTTCGCATTTTCAATCAGAGGTGTTCCGTGTGCAAAGGTTATGGTATCGAATTCCAAGTCAAGTAAACGCCGTAAGAATCTTTTTGATTGAATGGGGTGACGACAATATTTATCCGGTAAAAAGGTAAATCCTGTTTCTTTTAAGTTGATGAGAGCATCTCCCAAAAGCATAATTCGGTTTTGCGGATCATAAAAACAAGTTTCGCCTAACGAAGCGCCTGGGATATGAATAGCCTTTAAACCGCCAGTCAATTGCTGGCCATCCTGGAAGAAAAAATCTGGAGTTAACTCCATTTGTCCAGAAGTAGCCTCATGCGCATAAATGAAACAACAAATATCTTTTGCAAGAGATGTAGACGCGCGTTCATGATTTTCATTGGTAAGCAAAATGCCAAGAAGAGACTTTTCATCCAAAAGTTGTTTTAAGGCGGTTGCTAAAATAGGCACAGGATCTACTAACCACCAGCCTTCTTTAGTTAGTAAGGCCGCAGAATTTAAATGACTACGAATAGATGGATCGTAAACTTCCCATGTAACCAAGGTTGGTCGATGACGTGTAAACTCGCTTGCCGGCGCGATGGGATCGGAACTCATTGATGAGAAGGCTTAGGCTGGAAACTAGTAACGAGGCAAACATTGCCTAAGACTTCTACTTGGTCAGCAAGCCGGAAATTCTTTGGTTTATCTTTTAATAAGATTTTTTCCTTTAAGGTCCTTGGACTAAGATTTTCTAGACCTTCGACTATCTCTAGCATCTGGCGATCGATTTTAATACCATGCTTTAAAGCGGCTGCTTTTAGATTGGCATATTTGCCAATGTGAATTTTCTTTTGTTCAACTAGGAATTCAACGGTTGGCATATGTGATGAATATGGAGCCATGCTAATCAACATGGCCTAAGAGCGCAACTGCAGAATTTATATTGCGGGGTAAGACTTCCCAATGGGGCGCACGACTTTCAATAGGTGTTAACTAGAAATATTTTTTTGCAGCAGTTTTTTTGCTTTTCCCAGACGATGAATCCTCGGCTTCCGCGAGTACATTGTAACCCGAAGCCGCAATTGGATTAATCCAAACTTCCCCAGGTTCTGCTTCGGATACAACAAGCGGATCGCCTGTTCCAGGCGCTACAATAAGTGGACTGCCCGCTAGCGGGGCGAAACTAATGCTTGGCGCTTCAAGAGAAGTACCGCCATTGCTATCTGCTAGAACAATAAAACGATCACCGCTATTTTGGAAACCGGCTAGCACATTCAGATCCAAGGTCGGCTGGACTACCGGTGGCGGAGGAATCCAAAGGAGAAAGCCGCTTCCAATGATTGAAGGATCTAATGGTGATGGAAATGGGAACTCATAATTTACTGAAACCGGGTCGAATTCAGAAATAAGTCCACCGTAGTTACTGAAGTCAGAATCGATAGGTCCGGCTGAATAAATGAGATAACGTTGACCATTGGAAGTATCAATGGCTGTATTTGCAGAGCCAGTGTTATTGAAGAAACGCGATACTTGGCCAGATGCCAGAGTTACAGTGCCTCCTGCGCCTGCAGTAATGAGATTATTTAAATTCAATTCGCCTACAGTAACAATAGTAACATCTGTGCCGCTGGTAACAGTTCCATCAACAGCTAAATCACTGGAATTATCAACAACGCTGAAAGCACCGCCAGTGGAAATATTGCCTAAGGCCGCTATAGAATTCGCTAGATTGTTAAGGTTAATGGGACCCGATGGATTAGCAACGCTAAGTGTACCGGTAATTGTCGAAGCGCCAAAATCTGTTGAACCATCATTCTCTGTAATCGATACATTGTTGCCGATTACAACTAAAGTGTTAAACCTATTATTTGGATCATCTAAAGTGATATCATGACCTATTGCATTTAAACTTGTTGTTCCAGTAATAGAAAGTGTGCCTGTCTGGGTAATGTTTCCACCCGAAGTTACTGTTAAGTTTCCTGCCGTGGAAAGTCCATTGAGTTGTGTTGCCGAACTATTGTTCAAGGTTACATCGTTTATAATGTTATTCAGTACTAACGGGTTATTGATAGATCCATTCAGTGAAAAATTGTTAGCTGAATCTATCGTTAACGACAAAAGAGGTTGTGACCCGCCTACTGCCCCCGTAATGATCACATCACCAGTACCTGCAATTAAAGTAAGTGTCCGATTATTGGCAGCTAAATCCGCATCGATTGCTCCGGTGATCGTAATATTACCAGCGATAGCCGGACCTGTATTTAAAGATACATCGGCTCCTAAAATCATATTGCCGTGAATAGAAATATTTTGTCCTGCGGTTGTGATTCCATCATTGAATGTGATAGAGTTCGAAGTATTGAGCGCTATCGAAGTATCATTGCTATTTCCTTGGATTAACCCATTTACCGTCATCGGTCCGGAAGATTGGATTATGATTGGATCTGAAAAGTCAACGGCACTGATTGTAGTGTTCCCAATGCCATCATTTCGTCCGATCGTAATCGAATTAAAGCCATCGGCCAACGCACTGAGATCCGATGGGACCAAATCTAAAGTGGTGGCTAATCCACTATCTGCTCCGCCGATTTGAACATTTTGGTTAACGGTGAATGGTTGAAGGGTAATGGTGCCCGTGCCAATTACGGAAGAAACCCCTCCGTTTAAATCGATTTCGTTGCCGGCCAGTACAATATTTCCGCCGTTGTTTGCATTCATGCTATCTGTTCTAACGGTATTGCCAGTAAGAGTAATATTCCCACCGTTATTTGCGGTGATATTGCTAGCGGTGATGTTATTAGCGAAAAAAGTAATCGAACCATTCGCGCTTATGGAATGTCCATTCGCGTTTATGGAACCCAACTGAGATAAGATCGTTACAGGATTTGCAAATAAGGTATCCGCAACTATATTTATATCTCCACTATGAAAGATATCTCCGATGGTAATAAAGCTAAAACCATTTCCCAAGGCAGCCAAATCCGTTGCCTCTAAATCTAACGCAGCGGTTCCTCCTGCTCCATTAATTTCAATATTTTTAGTGCTGTCAAAGGTAGTGAGAAGAAGAAAACCTGTGCCGCTCACTGCATTGGTGATATTAATTTCATCGGCTGCTAAACTAATGTCGCCGCTACCGGCAGTTATTTGATCGACTAATAAGGTTTTGCCATTTCCGGAGGCTATTAAGGCAACATCTCCACCTGCCGAATCGACTGTGGTTACGGTTAAATTACCGTCTGCATTTAAAACAATAGATCCACCGCCTGTAGTTGCGGATGTGACTGTTAAATTGGTGGCGTTCGATAAATCGATAGAAGCTCCTCCGCTTGTTGAGGCAGTCAAGGTTGTAAAATTGGTTGCTAGAGTTCCAGAATTACCTATACCAGCGGGGGCAGTAAGAAAAGCTGAACTTGCCGCTAAATCTATCCCTGGATCGGACCCTAACTCATTGATAGATCCGATAGCGGTTAATGTTAAAACTCCACCGGTAGTAACGTTATCCACCAAAATGGATCCGACGCCACTTACAGTGCCCGTAATACTGCCGTTATTGCTAGCTGTGATGGTTCCAAGATTAAGACCGCCATCAATAGTACTTAAAGTGATAGCGCCATTGGCTGTTGTTGCAGAAGTAACGGTAAAATTACCCGAAGAATTACGAATATCGATATTCCCTGCGGCACTTAGACTTGCTGAAGTGAGCGTTCCAATGGCTGTATCAAGATTAATGCCAGAGCCTGCGGTTGCCATTAGGCTTGTGGCAATTACATCGCTGGTACCGTTGCCAATGATAGCGCCACCGGCTTGTAAATCGACTGTGCCTGCAGTGATACTTCCATTCGGAACATTAAGACCTCCAAAAACGATATTACCGCCACTTACCAAGCGAATATTTTTAGAATCTTGGGTGAAGGTATCGGCGATGGTAATCGTGCCAGCAGCAGCATCTCCAATTTGAAAGGTGCCGGTTGTTAAGATGCGATCTAATATACTATCATCATCATTGAAAGTAAGGGGGGCGCCTGCGGGAAACTTAAGGGTGATATCTCCTGTGCCCGCATCAATCATGGATTCTACGGTATAGCCATTAATAATAAGACTATTAAAAAAGATTGCTCCGCCGGATATAATGGTAAGTGGAGCGCCATGAGTAAGGATTACAGGAAAGTCAGGAGAAGCAGGATTTAGAATAAGCGGTACGGAGAAGCCCATTCCACCACGAGAATCAATAATGACGGCGCCACCATTTCCTGCACCACTATTTGTATCAATGGTTCCAGTGATTTGGACAAATCCATTATTAAGGTTTGCATTAGGAGCGTATTGATTTGTTAAAAAGACCATGCCATTCGGTTGGGTAATGGTGATATTGCCATTGATCGTAATATCCGAGCTTCCTGCAGAATTATCATCGTTATAATTTACGGGAGCAGGTCCACCCGTAAGTCCTTTAGGAGCGAATGCGGTTGTTCCAGCGCGAATATCCACGGTAGCATGAAAACTTCCATCAACATCTAGATCCGTAGTACCATCGGAAAGAGTAACAGTTTCTTGTAATGAATTAGCCGCAGAATCGACAGAATTGATTGTAATATTCCCATTAACAGTTACCGAACCTCCTGCCAAAATATGCAAGGATGCCCCAGTATAACTATCGAAAGTGACGTCTCCTTGGGCGCGAATGATAGGGTCATATGGACTAAATAAACTTCCTGCGCTGCCATCCAACTTTTCGATTTGGAAATTACCGCCAGAAAAATAATGCGCATCGCCTCCTACGGTATTAGCCGAACGGAATACCATATCATTACCTGAAAAGAAGCCGCTTAGTTGATGGTTAATGGCAAAAATATCTATTTTTTGATCTCCTTGTAGTGTGAGCTTGCCATCTGCTTGAGCGATGAATGGCTTAGCAGCGCTATCTCGTACTGTGACTGTATCTTTAGCTGATATATTGAGATCACCGCTAGTTACTAGTTGACTTTCTTCTAATACAACTTTTCCGCCACTAACATTAATTTCGCCTCCTCCATTAGGGCCTGATGCACTCAAATTTCCTTTTACTTTCGTGATTCCATTTTCACCGCTTGAGAGCACCACCGTTCCGCCTGTGCCATTTACGTTTTGGGCAGAAATAAGGGCTGAATGTTCAATGGTTCCACCATCCGATGTTAGCCATGCTTGACCATCTACATCCACTGTTCCTGTTGCTTGGATAAGCCCCGCACTATTGATAGCTAAACCATAAACATTACCGGAAGCCTTGAGACGCACTTGTGCAGCTTCGATGATACCACTGTTCAATATTTCAGTTTCGGAACTCGAGGCTCGAGGCTCCAAGATAGGCTTTACAAAAATACGGTCTGCACCAGCTTGTTGAAGCAACACCTCATTGCCTGCAGCTAGCCCAACCACGCCGTTCGCAGCCTGGATAGTTCCAAGATTTTCGATCTTTTGAGCAATCAAAAATACATCGCCGCCAATGGCGCGAATGGTTCCAAAGTTTTGGATGGAAGCCGTCGATGCGCCCGTAAAATTTAAATCTTTACCAGCCATAAACTCTGCATCGTTTACATCCAAGGTGGAAGCAATGAACGATGCGGTATTAATCACTGCTCCATTGCCTACCAGAATTCCATTGGGATTAATCAAATAAATTTGTCCATTTGCCTGGAGTGTTCCAAGAATGGAAGAGGGATTACCGGAGATTACACGGTTTAATGTGGCAGAGCTTGAGCTTGGTTGAATAAACTTGGTAAGTTCCCCAGAACCAATCGAAAAATCTTGCCAATTGATAATTGTCCGGTCGCTGGTAGTGATGGTTAAAGTGCTGCCATCATTCGAAAAAGCGGCTGAACCCGCCACCACTTGTTCACCGGTAGGATTAGCGCGTAAGGGTAAAGCAAGAATGGTTGCCATCATCCAAACGGCGACGATTTGATGTGTAAATTTAGGTTTCATCGTTACGATGTGATGTTAAGGTTCAAAAGATAAAGCGCTAACACTAGTTTATATGTTTACAAGTGCAAGAGTTTTATTCGCCTTTATTAGAAGTAAAGACGACCTTGCTCGCAACCCCTCTTACATATATATGGTTTGAAATAGCTGTTTTGTGACAAAAATCTTCAAAAATCTCAAAAATTTCATGATATTAAAATTACATTTTTTTCAGTGGTTTGCTGCCATTTTCAGCGGTGTGCTCATGGCTCTTAGTTTTACGCCATGGGAGGTTGCTGCCCTTGCTTGGGTGGCATGGCTCCCCCTTTTAAGCCAGCTTCTTCCTATAGATCCATCGAAGAAATGCGAACAGCCGTTTCGTTTGGGCTTTGGAACGGGGTTTGTTTTTTGGCTTTTTGCTATTCATTGGTTACATCATGTCAGTCTATTCGGTATGATAGCTCTTGCGGCTTATCTCGCCCTTTATTTTGGAATTTGGGCGGCAATTCTTGTATTTTTACGTCGACATTGGGTAGATGCCAAAGGATGGGTGCATTTACTCATCGCATTTTTTGGGGCATCCGCATGGGTAGCTTCCGAATGGATTCGCGGGTGGATGTTGGGAGGGTTTCCATGGAATTTTATTGCTACCACTCAATACGAAAATCTTGTTCTCATCCAAATTGCAGAATGGACAGGAGTTTATGGGGTTTCTTTCGTGATTATTTTTTTCAATGTATCGCTTTGGTTAACATGGCGTCGCTTAAAAACAGAACATTTTTCAGCAAAGGGTTGGCGCTATGAGTTTTCCACAGCTATTTTTTTGGTAGCCCTTTGTATTTTTATTGGAATGCGGCATTTGCTGCGATCCCAAAACGCTGTCCAAGAAAATGCCAAACGATTAAAACTGGTTTTGATTCAACCTAATATCCCTCAAGAGGTTAAGTACGAGGCCTTGAGTCGGGATGAACAGCGGAAAAGATTAAGAGAACTTACTCTCACCTCAAAAGTGGTAAATCCGCAGTTGGTGGTTTGGCCGGAAACGGCGCTTGTAGATGGTCCATCTTATGATGCATCAAGTCGTTATTGGTTGTTGCAACTTGTTCGTGAGATAAATATCCCCATTCTTTTTGGAACATTGGATCGTTCTTTGGATTCTGCTTATGGAAAGGGCAGAGATCTTCAGCAAGCGAAATATTATAATGCGGTGGTTTTAGTAAGGCCAAGCAACGCTTTTTCACCGCCTTATCGCAAACTCCATTTGGTGCCGTTTGGCGAGTATGTGCCTTTTGAAAATTGGGTGCCTTGGTTGAGCCGATGGATACCTATTCCTGGAAGTTTTGATTCTGGGAAAGAACCCGTTTTATTTGATTTCGAAGGATTCAAAATAGGTCCTCTCATTTGTTTCGAGGATACTTTCCCTTATCTTGCGCGAAATTTAACAAGAGAAAACGCTGATATTTTAATTAACTTTACCAACGACGCTTGGTTTAAGACCTCACCAGCAGCGCATATGCATGCAATCAATGCTGTGTTTCGCGCTATCGAAACTCGCCGGCCCTTGGTGCGTTGTACCAATAACGGTGAAACGATGGTTATAGATCCGAATGGACAAATAAATAAACAACAGCAACTAGAGCCGTTTCGCGATGGCTTTTTAACTATCTCTCTTGGTTTTCAGCATCAGACGGCACAAACCTTTTTTGTGCGATATGGAGAATGGTTTCCGCTTTTGTGCGCTACAATAACCATTGCAGGTTTTGCATTTTTATCGTATCGAAGTCGAATGCATTTTTACCGTTTATGACTGTAGCGAATATTATTACCCTTTGCCGAATTTCAATGATTCCCTGCTTTGTGCTGGCGGTGATGTATTATGCTGAAGGATGCAAAAAAAATACACCGCAAGAGTGGCAGTATCAGTTAGCGGTAACGTTTTTTGCAGTTGCTGCGGGGACTGATGCGATTGATGGATATATTGCGCGCCGGTTTAAACAAAAAACACGATTAGGCAGCATTCTCGATCCATTGGCGGATAAAGCGCTGCTTTTGAGCGCGCTTTTACTTTTAAGTTGGAACCATGGCAATGCTTTTG
>CAZNSF010000205.1:0-6801 GCA_964575565.1 uncultured Verrucomicrobiota bacterium
TGAAGAATTCGAAATTGATATGCTTCGTTGTATTTATTGTGGCCTTTGCGAAGAGGTTTGTCCGGAACAAGCCATTTACCTTCGGCAAGAGTATACCTTTACGGGCTATAACCGGCGAGAACTCGTCCATGATAAACAAAGACTGCTCGAACTAGGAGGTATCATGCCAGATAAGATTTTTAAGTGGGAAAATAAATAAATTTATGTTCCTCGAACAGTTCCTTTTTTACGGTTTTAGCTTCGCGATTTGTTTTTTAGGATTGCTTGTTATTGCCAGTCGTAATCCAGTGAATTCAGCAATCTTCCTAGTGTTGGTTCTTTTTTTTGTTGCGGGTTTATTCGTTTTGTTGGGAGCTTTCTTTTTAGCAGCAGTCCAAATCTTGATTTATGCTGGCGCCATTATGGTGCTCTTCCTTTTCGTGATTATGTTTTTAAATGTGGCGGAAGAGGAAAAGCGTAAATGGCATTGGTTTGGTGCAGTCGGATCTATTTTGATTCCGATAGCTTTACTCGCCGAGTTTATTGTAATTTTACGCAGAAGTCGGTTGATTTCCGCTCCTACTGGTTTGGTTGGGACCACGGAGGCGATTGGTAAACTCCTCTTTTCCAAATATCTTTTACCTTTTGAGGTAACGAGCTTAATTCTTTTGGTCGCGATCGTTGGGGTGATCGTACTTAGTAAAAAGGAGAGCAAGCCATGATTCCACTGGATCATATTCCTCTCGTTCATTACCTAGGGATAAGCGCATTACTTTTCATTATAGGAATTGCTGGTGTGATCCTTCGGCGTAACGTGCTTATTATTTATATGTCGCTCGAGATGATTTTGAATGCCTCTAATTTAGCTCTCGTAGCCTTTTCGCGTTATAGCGGTAAATTAGATGGACAGATCTTTGTTTTCTTTACCATTGCTGTGGCAGCGGCTGAAGTGGCAGTAGGTCTTGCTATTATCGTAGCCCTGTTCCGTTTGAAGCAGACGGTGCGTGTAAGCGATGTAACGACTCTCAAATTATGAATGAAAGGCAAAATTAAAAATTAAGAATTCCAATGTCCTTAAAAACCTTAATAGCTATGAACACGGCTGTAATGTTGGTCATTGATGATTTTGAGCGCTATTCATTTTCCATTTTCCATTTTTAGTTCTCAATTTCTCTATGTTTTGGCTCATCTTGTTTCTTCCTTTAGTAAGTTTTGCGCTGATCTCTTTATTTCTATTAAAGCATCCGACTCGTGCTGCTCTTATTTCGATCGGTAGCGCTTGCATCGGTGCCCTGCTAGCTATATTTACTGTTTTAAAAGGTTCAGTGATGCAGGCTCCATCTTTAACATGGCTGGAGGTTTCCACTTTAAAAGTTACCATCGGTTTTTTATGGGATCCTCTTTCGCAGTTGATGACCTTAATTGTTACCTGTGTAGGCGCGCTGATTCATATTTTTTCGTGGAGTTATATGCGGGATGATCAGGGTAAAGCGCGTTATTTTGGGTATCTTTCACTTTTTATGTTTTCGATGCTCGGAATTACTTTGGCCGGTAATTTCGTGATGCTCTTCATTTTTTGGGAGTTAGTAGGGTTAAGTTCTTATTTACTCATTGGATTTTGGTATGAAAAGCCAGCTGCTGCAGAGGCAGGTAAAAAAGCGTTTCTAGTCAATAAGCTAGGCGACTTTGGTTTTATGCTTGGGATTATTTTGGTGTGGGTCATTTGGAAGACGGTAGATTTTCAAGTTTTATTTGCAAAATCCGCGAGTCTCATCTCTGAACATGGGGCTTCGGATTACGCTCATATTTCCATTACAGTAATTGCTTTACTCCTTTTTTGTGGTGCGGTTGGCAAATCTGCTCAATTTCCGCTCCATGTTTGGCTGCCGGCTGCCATGGAAGGTCCTACACCTGTTTCGGCTCTTATCCATGCAGCAACGATGGTTGCGGCAGGAGTTTATATGCTTTGCCGTATTTTCTTTATTTTATCGCTTTCTCCGGAAGCTCTTGCAGTCATCGCATGGATAGGTGCTATTACCATGTTTTTTGCAGCGCTCTGGGCTATTGCTGAAGATGATATTAAACGCATCTTGGCTTATTCAACCTTAAGTCAGCTAGGGTTAATGGTGATGTCGGTAGGTCTATCTGGACCTGGATCAGCAATGTTCCATTTAACTACGCACGCCTTTTTTAAAGCATTACTCTTTTTGGCAGCAGGCAGTGTACTAGTGGCTTTGCATCACGAACAAAATATTTGGAAGATGGGCGGTCTTTATTCCAGAATGCCGATCACTTTCCTTGCTTTTTCGATCGGGATGTTAGCTCTATGCGGAACCCCGCTTTTTTCTGGGTTCTATTCGAAGGATGAGATTTTGCTTTTAGCGTATGATCAGAATCGGACACTCTTTTGTCTGGGAACTTTTACTGTATTTTTAACGGCTTTTTATATGGGTCGTTTGTGGTTTGTGGCTTTTTGGGATAAACCGAGAGATGAAAGGGTGGAGCACGCTCATGAAAATGGTTTTAGCATGGGTTTACCTCTCGTTATTTTAGCAATACTCTCGGTGATAAGCGGATGGAAATTTGTTGGTTTTTCTACTTATCTAGATCACTTTGTCGGTTTTACCTCATCGCCTTTATCTACCCATTTAGGCGCTATCCACTTTCTTTTAATGGCAATACCTTTTTTAGGTCTAGGTCTAGCGATGATCCTTTATCGGCAGAAAACGAATGTAGATTTTTTGGAGATGAAGCTGCCTTTATTACAGCACTTTCTTGCCTCAAAGTTTCGGTTTGACGAAGCTTACGATTGGTTTATCAGAAATATTCAAGGACGTTTTGCCGCGTGGTTACGTTGTCTTGATTCTTGGATTATTGATGGCCTTTGTGTAACGGGTGTTTCACTTGGAATTCGTTGTTTCGGTAATATGATTCGTTGTTTTCAAACCGGCAATCTACAAACCTATGTTGTTTATGTAGGTCTTGCCCTAGTGATCATTATTTATTGGATGGTAATTCGGTAAGGTCAATAATAGGGATTATGATTTTTAAATTTTCCACTTCTAACTGTTAATTTCTAATTATTTACAATGCTCTCCTTTCTAATTTGGTTTCCTATTGTTATTGCCTTCTTCTTGTTTTTGATTCCTATCCAAGGGCCAAAACTCACCCGTTCGATTGCTCTATTGACGATGCTGATATTATTGATAACTGCTTTCTACGTGTTTTGTGAAGTCTCCTCTGTAAATTTAGGCTATGCTTTTACAGTCCAATGTCCATGGGTTCAGAATCCCGGAATTTCTTATCATCTTGGGGTTAATCATTTGGGCGCCATGCTTATTTTACTTGTGGCGCTGGTTGGATTGGCTGCAGTTTGGGTTTCAAAGACCCAAGAAAATCCGCGCTATTTTTATGGGTTAGCACTAATCATGGCTGGTAGTTTGATCGGCGCTTTCGCTTCACTTGATCTTTTCTTTCTTTATATTTTCCATGAGTTTGCCCTGATCCCCACTTTTATCTTAATTGGATTTTGGGGTGCTGAAAAACGTTACCAAGCCGCGATGAAGATTACTCTTTATCTTAGTGTAGGAAGCCTTATTCTTTTAGTGGGTCTTTTGGGTTTATATTTCAAAGCAGGCAAAGCTACTTTTGATCTTCTGATTCTTAAAGAACAGTTGGCGCATTCACCTATTGCTGCCAATGCTCAGGTATGGCTTTTTGCTCTTTTATTTTTTGGATTCGGAATTTTAGTTTCGCTTTTTCCATTTCATACATGGGCGCCAATAGGATATGGCGAGGCGCCATCATTAGCTGCCATGTTGCATGCCGGAGTGATCAAAAAGTTTGGGTTATACGGTTTAATGATCATTGCTGTGCCGCTTTTACCGTACGGTTTTGAATATTGGCGGCCATGGATTGTTTGGTTGGCTGTAGGCAATCTTGTTTATGGCGGTTATGTAGCGATGCAACAGAAAGACCTACGGTATATGCTTGCATACTCAAGCGTTTCCCACATGGGTTATGCTTTCTTAGCTTTGGCAGCGGGTACTCCCATTGCAACCCAAGGGTTGATCCTCTTTCTTTTTGCCCACGGCCTAAGCTCTGCTGCTGGATTTGGCATTGTGGGATATTGTCGAGAAAACACTGGTGTTTCTACTATATCCGAATTGGGTGGGCTTGCTCGGCAAATGCCTTTTGCAGCGACTATTTTTACCATGGCAGCGCTCGCAGCATGCGGATTGCCAGGATTCGCTAATTTCCCAGCGGAACTAATGATTTTCTTCGGCAGTTTTCATTCTTATCCTTGGCCTACGGTTTTAGCGGTTTGGACAGCGGTGATTTCAGCTATCTATATGTTGCGCGCTATCCGTTCAGTTTTTCTAGGGCCGATATCAGAAAAATGGTTTTTTGTAGGTGATGTAGATTACAGCCGAAGAGGAGCTTTTCTTCTTCTTCTTGCAGTGCTTTTGACAGTGGGTTTTTGGCCTCGTTTTGTTGTAGGGCAACCAGTGCTTAATGAACCCGGTAAAATCCTTAAAATGTACTCCTTAAAATGAACCTTTTACTGATGCGTTGGGAATTAGCTGTTGCCGTATTGATAATCGGGCTTTTTCTTATTGATCTCTTTATCCCAAAAGTGTCTAAGCACGCCATTGGTTTAATTGCAGCCCTAGGTCTTAGTATATTTCTTTTTGGAAGTTTCTATTTTGGAAGCGGTTTACCTGTTGATCAATTGCGGATGGAAGGCGCCTATGGATTTTATGTTCTCGATTCGCTTGCAGTTTGGGTTAAACGATTTTCGATGTTAGCAACGTTATTCACGATCTTAATGTCGTTACGATTTTGGGATAAAAAAGAAGGCCATTTGGCCGAATACATCTTGCTTCAACTGATTGGATGTTTAGCTATGATGCTTGTGGGAAGTACGATGGACTTTCTCTCTCTCTTTGTATCCCTTGAACTTCTCACGGTTACTTTCTATGTACTGGTTGGCTTTCAGCATCGAAAGATACTTTCACTGGAAGCTGGTTTAAAATATTTAATTTACGGAGCTCTTTCATCAGGGATTTTGCTTTATGGGATTGTATTGATTTGCGGAGTAAGTGAAGAGATCCAGTTTGTTAAAATTGCTGAATATGCAAGGATACACCTGGATTCCCAGTTGCTTTTTATAGGATTAATTTTGGTATTGGTCGGCATTGCCTTTAAAATTTCTGCAGTACCTTTTCATTGGTGGACTCCCGATGTTTATGAAGGCGCTCCCACGCCTACGGTTGCCTTGCTCACAACAGGTTCTAAGGCGGCAGGGTTTATCTTACTTATTCGTATTCTTTTGTTCGCTTTCCCTTCCTATCAACCACAATGGTTCCCTTTGGTTTGCGCGGCTTCCGGTGCATCTATTTTGTGGGGGAATTTCGGCGCTCTTTCGCAAACAAACCTCAAGAGATTAATGGGTTACTCAAGTATTAGCCACACCGGTTATATGCTTTTAGGAATAGCCGCTTGTTCGGCAATAGGTCTTTCTGCGATTTTATATTATTTGCTTGGATATTTGTTTGCGAACGCCCTTATTTTTTGGGTGATGTGCGAAACATCGATCGACAATCCCCATCAACATATTCGTTCTTATGCTGGATTAGGCACGCGTTCTCGCTGGGCTGCTGGTGCTATTACTCTTGGACTGCTTTCCCTTGCAGGCATTCCACCTTTAGCTGGATTTTTTGGTAAGTTACTATTGTTTTATGCTGCTATTACACAAAACCAACAGAGTCTTTATATCCTGCTAGTAGTCGCTGTGGTTGGGGTGGTTTGTTCGCTTTACTATTACCTAGGGGTCTTGCGTATTATTTATTTTTCAAATGAATCTCAAGCACATCGTTCTCTTTGTATTTCACCTTTAGCACGGTGGATTTTGGGTTTATCGATGATCTCGGTAGTGATTATTGGGTTTTACCAATCACCGTGGTGGGGTGCATCGCTGGCTACGATTGGCGATTTGTTGGAGGTGACTATTCTTGACTAGATTCAGGAGGCACTGTTTCAGGAAGCGTAGTAGTCGATTTTTTTGAATTATTATCGGCAATGACTGGGGGAGCTAGATCGAGTATATCAGAAAGAATATTTAAGCCCTCATAGAATTCAGGATCAATAGAAGTATCATGAGGAGGAATTTCACTAGAAGGGTTTCTTAATCGCGCATTAGCTTCATCCATTACCTTTCGTGTTAAGGCGGGTGCTTGAGAAGTTCCATCCAACGATTCTAAGGTAATTTCTGTGGTCTGCGGCAAAACAACTTTTCGAGATTCTCTTTCTTTTTTTCTTTTTTCGAAACGTTCTTCAATAGTCTTTTTTTCCTGCAGGCGTTTTGCCTCGTTTAGTGAGATTGTTTTTTCTTCGAGTTGCGTTTTTAATCTTTCGATATCTTCGCGAATATAATTAAACTCTGGGCTGTTACTTACTCTGGTTTGAGAGCGTTTGCGTAGTTCAGTTAGGTCGAATACGTCCTTATTCGCAGGCTTATAAGGAGTAGGCGCCACTTCATCGTAGGGCAAAGGATTTTTAAGCGAAGCCTCATTAATCTTAAGATAATCGAGTCGCGATGGTAGTTGGATATCGGGAATGACCCCTCGATATTGTGTGGAACCACCGGAAATTCGATAAAATTTCTGGACTGTAAATTTAAGCGCGCCCGCATTAGACGGCGTGTTCTTTTTGAAGATGAAATAACTTTCGTGATCGAGTTCATCTACTTTTTGCACAGTGCCCTTACCAAAGGTGCATTGATCACCGATAATCACGGCGCGGCCATAGTCTTGGAGTGCG
>CAZNSF010000206.1:0-2786 GCA_964575565.1 uncultured Verrucomicrobiota bacterium
CTCGAGGCATAGTAGTCCATCGTTTAGTTCTCGATGCCGCAGAGTTGGGAAATGCAACCCAACGTATTTTAAAGAGTTATGGGGTTGAAGAGGAATATGTTTTCCGAACTGCCGGTGCCAAGCAAGCCCCTTAATTTAAAGCCTATTACGGGACTTCTAGCGGTGCTGTTGCAAAAGCAATATTCCAAATATCTGCAGCGCGGCAAACATCAAGAACAGCGATTACATACTTATAATCCGTATTTTCATCGGCGCGTAAAATCACAGCTTGGTTTGGAAATTGCGCTACAATTTGTTGAAGAATAGAAAAAAACTCTTTATCGCTTACCTTTCGACGGTTCAGTACTACTTGTCCATCTTCTTTTACATTCAAGACAATTTCGCCCGGTAAACGTTTCGGCGATTCCCCTTGTTTAGCAGTTGGCACTCGCACATCGAGTTCGGTTTCGTATCGAGCCACGTTCCAGGTAAGAATGAAAAAGGTAAGAAGAAATAAAATCACATCAATCATGGGCGCTAATTGAAACGCAATAGGAGCGGTATGGGCACGAGTACGAAAATTCATGGGTAAGCTTTGTGTTTAACTTAAATGATCGTACGATCAAAGTCGATCTTTTCTAGAAGTCTGCTCGAAAAAGAGGGGGGTATGCGATACGATTTGAATATGGCATCTAGAGAAAATAGTTTATCTCGAACTATCGAAGAGCACTTTTCAATTGAGGGCATGAGTTGTGCCTCGTGTATCAGTCGAATCGAAAAAGCTGTTGGCCAACTCCCCGGTGTGGAAGCGGTAGAGGTGAATCTTGCTACACGTCAAGCGCGGGTGCGTTACTTCGATCCCCAAACAAATCTCCACGAAATTAAGCAAAAAGTGGAGGCACTTGGCTACCAGGTTCAAGAAATATCGAAAGGTCATTGTCATCAAGATAAACAAAAAGTTTCATCACAACTAATCAAGTTATTCATTGCGATCATTCTTTCTATTCCCGTGGTTATTTTCAGCATGTTTGAGATCGAATTTGTTGGGAGTAATTGGTTGATGCTAGCCCTAACCACTCCAGTCCTTTTTTATTCTGGCAAATCATTTTTTGTGGGCGCATGGCAAGCCTTAAAACATCGCTACGCAGATATGAATACCTTGATTGCGGTGGGAACAGGCTCTGCATATTTTTACAGTTTTCTTGCAACCATCGCACCAGAGTTTTGGGAGCGGTTAGGAGAAAAACCACATGTTTATTACGAAGCCACGACGGTAATTATCGTGACTATTCTCGTCGGCCGTCTTTTAGAGGAATGCGCCACACAGAAAACTTCGGAAGCTATTCAAAGGTTATTAGAACGCCAGGCGAAGATAGCTCGCGTAATCCGTAATGGCCAGGAGCACGAAATTTCACCGGAAGAAGTGGTCATCGGCGATATTGTGATCGTACGGCCCGGAGAAAAGATTCCTGTTGATGGTGTGATTATCGAAGGAGAATCAACCATTGATGAATCGATGATTACTGGCGAATCCATGCCGATCGAAAAAAAATCTGGTGATGAGGTTATTGGAGCTACGATTAACCGGAGCGGCAGTTTTCGCTTTCGAACCACCAAGGTTGGCAAGGATACCGTTCTCCGTCAGATTATTAAAATGGTTGAAAGCGCACAAAGCTCCAAAGCGCCTATTGCGCGACTGGCAGATGTGGTGAGCGGTTATTTTGTGCCTATCGTCATGGTAGTTGCCATTATTACCTTTATCGTTTGGTTTTACTTTGGATCTAGCCTTACCATGGCAATGGTTACTTCAGTTTCCGTGCTTATTATTGCTTGCCCATGCGCATTAGGATTAGCCACTCCTACCGCGATCATGGTCGCAACAGGCAAAGGAGCCGAGAGCGGTATTCTTATTAAAAATGGAGAAGCTCTTCAAGTGGCATGCAATCTTCAAACGATCGTTTTAGATAAGACTGGAACAATTACTCATGGAAAATTAGCGGTAACGGATATCATGGTAAGCCAGCTTCTGCAAAAAAAAGAACTGCTACAAATAGCAGCTTCCGCAGAACGTAATTCCGAGCATCCTATTGGAAAAGCGATTGTCCAAAAAGCAGAAGCTGAAAAGATCAAACTTTATCAGCCTACTTCCTTTAAAGTAGTTGAAGGTAGCGGTGTTGAAGCGATAGTAGATGGTAAACTCGTAAAGATTGGCAATTGGAAATTTATTCAAGGTCATTTTGATGCTGCCTATGATCGGCCAATTAAAAGCGAAGAAATCCAACTTCCTACAGGGGCTGAAGATCTTGCCGCCAGTGGCAAAACGCCTGTTTTCATAATGATTGATGGTAAAATGGCCGGTGTGCTCGCTGTTGCAGATAAAATTAGGGAGGAAGCTAAGGAAGCGATCTCTAAACTTAAAACTTTAGGATTAAACGTGGTGATGATTACCGGTGATCACGAGACAACAGCGCATGCAGTAGCTAAAGAGGTTGGAATCGAAACTGTATTCGCCGAGATGCGGCCTCGTGATAAAGTTGAAAAAATCCAAGCCCTTCAAACAAGCGGCCTTCAAGTCGGAATGGTAGGCGATGGGATCAATGATGCGCCAGCGCTTGTGCAAGCCGATATTGGTTTTGCCATTGGTAGCGGTAGCGATGTGAGCATCGAAGCAAGCGATATTACTTTATTAAGGAGTGATTTGATGAGTGCGGTAAAGGCTATTGAGCTTTCGCACCGGACGATGCGGATTATTAAACAAAACCTTTTCTTTAGTTTTATTTATAATATCTTAGCTATTCCAATTGCCG
>CAZNSF010000207.1:0-2773 GCA_964575565.1 uncultured Verrucomicrobiota bacterium
GGAGCATCGCCATCTTTTCAACGCGGCGGCTGCCCTACCGTAGCGTCGATGCCGCGATCCACGAGCTTCGCGAGTAAATCGCGGCGCCTATCGACGCGGAGGAGGCGAGTCCTGCCTTAGGAGCGTTTAAAAATGGGTTAGAGCACTAGCCCTAACCCCTTTTTTTCTTAGTGGTTAGGCAGGTTCGAGTTTGGACAAAAAAATGGTCGGATATCCCAGGGAACCTTTTGAAAATTTTAACATGATGAACAGCAAACAAATAGGTAGGTCTGACAACCATGAGTGCTAAAACGGAATACCAAGAGAAAGCCCAGGCATTCTTTAATTGGTTTACAGCTATACTGATTTCAAATTTCGTATATTTGATCGCAATTCGAAAAGGAAGCGTGGGAACCTTAACATGGTCTGAAACCTGCATACCACTATCAACGTTAAATTTTCTTCTTACCGGCATTCTTCTAGCGGTAATTTTTACTTACAAGCTTTTGAGCGTAAAAGCCGCGCAGCTACGGGCAATCACGCCATCGAGTCAAGCCGAAAACCCGTGTTCAAAGAAGATCGAAGAGATTTTGGGAAAAATCATTGAGCCAATAATTTGGTTCGGCATGATAAGTTTTCTCTTATCAGCAGTTACATTAATAGATTTGGTTCTGATCTAATTCCAACCAATAGGAATTCTGGGGGGCACAATGAGCTGCCCCGGAATTTCGTCTTCCTGAGTAAGGAGGCACCGATCCAAAGCATGTACATATTACTTTTAGAGGGTCAACTAGGTTCGCGATTGATCTAAAAATTATGGAATGGATTCTTGTAATTGTAGGTTTGTTCGCCCTCTTTGGGATTATCTCGTGGATACGGGATACCTTTACTGACGCTAAGTTATATCGCACGTTGAAGCCTAGGCTCGATGCGTTCGACAGTGAAAAAGAAAAATTTGCTAACGAAAAGAAAAGCACATACGACGCACTGAATGGCGAAAAGGAAAAGTTCGCCAAAGAAAAAAAAGAAACATACGACCATATCGAAAAAATCACGCGTCAGCGTTCAATGGGATTTCCGTGGCTTGCGGAAGCATATGCTGACTATTTCGCTTTACGTGATGGCAAGCTAGCAAATTACCTAATGCACAAGAAGCATCCCGCCCAGACAGCCGCAGAAGCTGTTCAGGAAATTAAAAAGGAAAAGCGAGAGCTGGTAAAGCACAATAAGATCATCGTCTACAAACTCCATTATCTTGAGAAGCTTTTCCCGTGGATTTCCGAGCTCATTGCAGAAAATGAAGACGAAGAAATTCCAGTTCGTATGGATGGCGAGGCGGAAGAAGGTGAAAACGAAGACCGAGTAAAAGATTATCTCACCACTGAAGAGTATAGAAGCTTGCCTTCCGTCGAGCGCAATCAAAGAGCGCTCGACAGATATCTAAAAAACAGAAGCAAATCGAAGTGGGCAATCGGCAGAGATTACGAAATGTATGTTGGGCATCTATTCTCGCAAAAAGGATACAAAATCCACTACAAAGGTATTATTGACGGCTTTGAAGACCTTGGCCGAGACATTATTGCGACGAAGGGTGATGAGTTTGTATTATCCAATGCAAGCACTGGGCGCAATACAAAGAGATACACGAAAAACATATTTTCCAGTTGTTCGGTACCACGATGGAATATTGGATTAAATATTTTAGCGGCACACGTAAGCAAAAGAGTTTTGAGGCATTTTCAGCGTTCCTTAATGATCAGCACTTGAGGCCAATATTTTTCACATCCACGAGTTTGTCAGAAAAGGCAAAAGGAATGGCGCAAGCGTTGAGTGTTGAGGTGGAAGAGAATAAACCTCTCGGCGAATTTCCTAGGATAAAATGCAACATCAATGTTAACGAAATCGGTCAAAAGACCAAGATTTACCACCTCCCTATGGATCAGCAGTACGATAGGACCATAATTGGCGACCAATAGGGTGAATTTTTCGCAGTTTCTGTCAAGCAAGCAGAGGACGCTGGCTTTAGGAGGGCCTTTAGACATAGATTTTAGCTACCGAGAAGTAGATTTTCTCGGGCCACCGTTTAGTCTGAGGAACCCATGATATAATTCGAGCTATGGACATACGTAAACCGAAATTTATCAACAACGTGGCAATAAATCGCCTTCAGCAATATGACGGCAAAACTCTTTTTTGGGATTTGGATTGTCGACCTTCTTGGCTCCAAAGATTTGATCACGTCTACGCGAGCGCTTGTGCAGCACCGCGTCGTGAGCTCTGGGGAACTCATGAATTTATCGATGTCATAGGCGGTGTAGATGTTTTTCGCCCAGCTCAAGACTGGAAAGATGGCGTGCTCTACAACTGGAACAAAGACCATTACGTCACCCTATCTAACAGCACTATCTGCTTGGTTGGTCCTTTCGGCAAAGGAATTCAGGAACACTGGCTTATTGATCTACCACCAGGCCTGGACACTGCCGGATGTTTGAGAATCTAGGATCCTTTTTCTGTCCAGATACTCGGTGCTGTCTGGCCAACGGTTAGCAATCGTAGAAATTCCGGATCGCTGGTCCAAAGTGTAGCCATGTCTACAGCGGGCAAAACAGGTCCTTTTTGGACGATCCGGGTGGCATTTTTGGGGATTTTGTGGAATTGGACGGCGGTTTTGGACCAAACCAGGGTTCCCTGAGGAGGCGAGTCCTGCCTTGGGAGGCCCAAAATATACGACATTTGCGAAACGGCGGATGTCATGTTGTTTCGTGTTTTCAGAAATCCACAACTACCCAAGAGG
>CAZNSF010000208.1:0-4388 GCA_964575565.1 uncultured Verrucomicrobiota bacterium
CCATTTCTCGAGCCTGATAATACGCAATAATATCGAATATTCTATGATCCATTTGTACCTGTCTCTGATCCGAACCTTGAAAAAACAAACCCTCTTTTGAGTGAACCACTGAATTCTCGATATAAGCCGGATGAGTAATAATTTCTAAAACGGCTTGCAGGGCTTCTGACCGGTAGATGCCTGGTGAATGTTTTTCGAGTTTCCGTACAGCAAGAACGAGTTCGAACCCAGAAGAAGTGCTTTTAAGAATTTCCAAATTTGCTGCTTGGGATGTGGAGTCATCCATCCCATAAAGGACTTCTAAGAGAGCTGCGCGGAAAGAGCAAAGTGTCGTTGTGTATCCATCTACACCTTTAGTAGATACTATACTTCCACCTTCAGTAAGTATAATATCACGATTTGTCCGAAGAAATTCCAGAACAGCCTTTGAGCCCTCTTCGCCAAAATCTTTAAGCCGCGATAAGCGGTTTAAAATTTCATGTGCATTTAAATCTTTAGGTGTTGACCCTTTGACTTCGGAAAAGATCTTCTCGATCAATTCTTTTGCAATTAGAAAATCTTCTGTGGGATTTTCCTTATTACTTTGGTTCTTCATTTGAAGGTGCGGTACTGGCCTACGAGTTTGTCTAACATCCGCTGATCGAGAATCTTTTATGGAATTAAGTTTTGCTTCCTTGGACCCTTCGGTTGGTTTCAGCCACAAAATCGTGCTCGTTCCCAATCCAATCAGAATTAATATGCCTACTGCTATCACGATAATTTTTTTAATACTCATAATTTTTAATACTCCTTCTGTGAACGTAGCGCTGGCGGCTAATTTTCCTGTTGCAACGCCTGCCATAGCTTTAAGAGCAGTGGCGGTTATAAATGTTTCTGGCACGACTGCTGAAGCATTTTCTGTTAAAAAAGCGGCTAGTGCAGTGCCGGAAAGAACCAATCCTTGACGCGCAAGTTTCTTTTGTAAAAGCAATCGCCCACGGCTCACTTGCGCTGCGAAAGTGCCTACATTCAAACCTAGGTGCTTAGCAGCTTCCTCAACAGTTCTGCCTTCCAAGTGATGTAGGATAATAGGCAAACGGTATTTTTCCGGAATAGCCTCAAGAGCAGCATCTAATAATTCTTTAAACTCTTCTCTTTTGTCGTCGCTGGTGTATGCCATGGTTTCTTTCATGATATGGGCCTCCTCTTCTTTAGATTTTCGCATGGCTTCGGCTTGCCGAATACGTAATGCCATGTATCTTGCCGTTTGATGTAGCCAACCTCCCAAAGAACTACGGCGGCACAACGTATTTGCCTTTTCAGTAAGAGTTAAAAACACCATTTGGGCGGCATCTTGGGCATCGTGCTCGTTTTTGGTAATGCGCAGACAAACGCTTAAAACCATGCCGCCATGCCTTCGGACGAGTTCTTCGAAGAGAGCTTCTTCCCTTACGGAAATAAACTCGGTCAAAAGATCACCATCATTTTTATGGTCATAGCTCATGGATATAATTAGCCTTTAATACTATACTCCATCGGCAGCCCAAAATTTATGCATGAATTTTAATAAAACGACTAATCTACCTTTTCTAAACTCACCTCTCCTGCAACGATGCGTTCGATGCGACCATCATCCGTCCGTAGCAAAAGAGCGCCATCAGGATCTATATTCGAAGCAAGACCGCGAATATGCCGACCATCTTGATGTATCAAGGAAATCTGTTTGCCTAGCGTTTGATCCAATTCTATCCACTGTTCCAAAAGATCAGTAAAGTTGCCTTGCAAAAAAAGGGCATAACAGTGTGCAAATTCAAAAAGAATATCCGTTGCAAGAGTAGGCGGGTGGAAAAATTTGTCGGCTTCGATTTTTAGAGAGGATGCAATATCTCTTAACTCTTCCGGAAAATCAGCTTTTTCTATATTTACATTTATTCCAATTCCAATAGCTGCATAAGGCATTTCTTGTTTTTCCCAGCCTGCTTCAACAAGAACCCCGCCGATTTTACGACCATAGCACTGAATATCATTAGGCCATTTAATAGATAAAGGGAGCCCTGTAGATTTCCTTAGAGCAGTAACCACAGCTACACCGCTTATCATGGTTAATTGAGATACCACTTGCATCGAAACCTTAGGTCGAAGAAGGAGGGTAAACCATAATCCTTTGTTCGCCGGCGAAATCCATTTTCGTCCCTGTCTACCTCTACCGTCGGATTGGGACTCCGCAAAAATAACCACCCCTTCCGGATAACCTTCTCTTGCTAGACGTTGGGCTACATCATTGGTCGAAGTGGTTTTCTTAAATACCAGGATTTCATTGCCAATAGGTGATGGGTCTTTAGCCGATATTCTTTTCTTAGCCAGGCGCGCTTTTAAATCGTCCGCAATAAGAATATCCGGTGTTTCGATCAAATGATATCCAGTTTGAGGATGTTCTTCGATAACAAACCCAAGTTGGCCCAATTCTTCCACCGCATTTTGTACTTCTTTATGTGATATCTGAAGGCGTTCTGCTAATTGTGTTGCAGTGACAGGTTGAGATCCTACACCATAGAGCGCCAATAAAATTTTCTCTAGGTTTGTTGAAGCCATGTTTTATATCGTTTCTAGTTAATAAGTTTTATGATTCAAAGAGATTGTTTCGTCACTACGTTCCTCGCAATGACCGTCATTGCGAGCCATGGTGCATGGGGTGAAGCAATCTGTAAAGCATCTCGAGTAGGTCAGTAAAAAATCGTATGTTTATTTTGTAGAAATGATATTAGACGTTCGTTTCAAAGGGAGGATTTTTTATTTTTTGCATTTTCCAACTATAGATGTTAGTATCTGTTGATGTGAAGGTTGTTGGCGTCATCAGACAAGGAAAAAGCTAGAAAATGAGCTTCGTACCGCCGCCGCGCGTAGCCCAACGTTTTTGGGCATTTTTGCGGCCTTATCGAGGCCGTCTTTGCATTGCCAGTTTTGGGAATATTTTTACGGTAACAGTCTCTCTTTTTACACCTCTCCTCGTAAAATATTTGATCGATTGGGCCATTCCACTTAAGGATATCAGTTTGGTTATAAAAGTTGCTGTTATCTATGTGGTGGCGAACTTGGCTAAACAAGCAGTGGGTTACGGTCATCAATATCTCCAGTATTATTCTGGTCAAAGGACGGTTTTTGATATTCGTAAAACGCTGTTTCATCACCTGCAACTACTCCACCTTTCTTTTTACGAAAAAGAAAAAACAGCGAGTCTAGTTAACCGTGTGATTTACGATGTGGCCTCGGTTCAACAATTTATTAGTTTAGCGTTTAATACCATTGCCAATAGTTCCGTATCGCTCGTTGTTTCGTTGAGCATTATGATGACGCTAAATTGGAAGCTTACGTTGCTATGTATTTGCTCGCTTCCTATCTATTTTATAACCATCCATTTTTATCGGCGACGCATCTATGCTAGGTCGCACGATGTCAAGGAACGTCAATCGATCCTCGCAGGCACTCTGGGCGAAACTTTAAGCGGAATTAAAGTAGTCAAATCTTTTGCCCAAGAAGATCACGAAAGGCGGCGCTTTAATTTAATGATCGAAGATAATTTCTACCCAGAAATGAATCTTACTATGTTGAGCCATCGTATGTGGATTTGTTTATCCATTATTTGCGATCTCCTCTATGGTACGGTATTAGCTATTGCAGGTTATTCTACGATTCGTGGAGGAATGACTACTGGTGATTTTGTAGCTTTCGCTTCCTATTTATGGAGATTGTTCGAACCTGTCCAAACCTTTTCTGCATTGGTACAGGTAACGATCAATGCTCGAACAGGATTCGAACGCATCCTTCAGTTGCTGGATACGAAACCGGAAGTAGTAGAAGACCGACAACCTGTGACTTTGCCTGCTTTGCGGGGTCATATTCTTTTTGACCATGTCCATTTTAGTTACGATAGGGCACCCACCATTTGTGATTTTCACTTAGAAGTACAACCGGGTGAAGTAATTGCACTGGTAGGTCCCAGTGGCAGTGGTAAGTCTACCCTAATGAGTTTACTCACACGCTTTTATGATGTAAAGGAGGGCCGAATTTTGGTGGATGGCGTTGATTTAAGAAAGTTGAAATACGATGCTTACCGCCAGCAATTTGGGATTGTATTACAAGATAGCTTCCTTTTTTCGGGAAGTATCGATGAAAATATTCGTTATGGCAAACCAACGGCTTCCGAAACAGAAGTCATCGAGGCAGCTCGCCAAGCAAATGCCTTGGAGTTTATTGAGAGAATGCCGGATGGCTTACAGAGTAAGGTTGGCCAAGGAGGTGTAATGCTTTCTGGTGGACAGCGTCAACGGGTTGCAATTGCGAGGGCTATTCTTAAAAATCCAAGAATTCTTATTTTCGATGAGGCGACTAGTTCCCTCGATAACGAAAGC
>CAZNSF010000209.1:0-4637 GCA_964575565.1 uncultured Verrucomicrobiota bacterium
AGGCCAAGGGACGTGATTTTACAGAGGCTGATAAACAAAAAGTCTTGGCGATCCATCACCAAATCTTAAAGAGTATTTGGCCGCGTTATAAATCTTTAGCCAAAACAGGGAAGGTGGAACTAAGTACAACTCCCTTTTTTCATCCGATTAGTCCACTCATTATCGATTCGGAATTTGCTCGTCGCGCAATGCCTGCCGCGTCGCTGCCGCCGCGCTTTTCTTGGCCAGAGGATATGAAGGCCCACTTACAACTTGCCATCGAACAGCACAAAGAAGTTTTTGGGTTGCGGCCCGTGGGTCTTTGGCCTTCGGAAGGCTCTGTTTGTCCAGAATTAATTCCCATTTTAAAAGAAGTAGGCATTCAATGGTTTGCTGCGGATGAAGAAATTATGTTTCGAAGTTTAGCAGCGCAGTCCACCCCAGCTACTGAACGTGTGCAACTCTATAATCCCTATGAAGCCGAATGGAACGGAGCTAGTGTCCATGCAATATTTCGTGATCGACCATTAAGCGATTTTGTTGGGTTTACAGCCTCAAAAAATTCTCCGCAAGATGCTGCTTCTTTCATTATGCATCATGTTCGTGGAATCACCTCCGCCACCACATCGAAAGAAGAGCCTTTAGCGGCGATTGTATTAGATGGAGAAAATGCTTGGGAATATTTTCCGGACGGCGGTGAAGGTTTCCTAAATGCTTGGTACCAACAATTAGTACAATCCCAAGGGTGGCGGATGACGACTCTTGCGGATTATTGCAAAAAACCTATTTCTAGGCAGCGACTCACCCAGCTCCATTCTGGCTCCTGGATACAGGCTAATTTTGATATTTGGATTGGAGATCCAGAGGAGAATCGCGCGTGGCAACTTCTCGGCGAAACGCGTCGATGGTGGGAACAAAAACGTTCTACCGTATCACCCGAAATTGCCAAGCGTGTTTGGATGGGAATTTATGCAGCAGAAGGAAGCGATTGGTTTTGGTGGTACGGTCCTGATTTCCAAACAGAAAATGACCGTCTCTTCGACGAACTTTTCCGTGTTCATCTGCAAAATGTTTATCGCCTGTGCGGAGAAACTCCCCCGCAAGTACTTTTTCAATCTATTTGTAATTAGCGAAGGTGGGCCTTAGTTGCGATTCCACTTATATTTGGCTATGAAGCTAAAAACAGCTATAAGCGAACAGGTTATTTAAGTTTCTGTTAATCTCATGATTTCTCCTTCTTCCTCGTTTATTTGGGATACCGAATTACTTGCGCGGGCAGAAACGTTGGAGTGGCGTTCACATGTTTTGGTAGAAGGATTTCTACAAGGTCTCCATCATAGTCGATTACGAGGATTCAGCTCCGAATTTGCCCAGTATCAACTTTATACCCAAGGCGATGATTTGCGTTATGTCGATTGGCGAGCCTTTGCTCGCCTGGATCGTCTTTATGTTCGTCAATTCGAGGCCGAAACCAATCTCCGTTGCCAAATCCTTATCGATATCAGTAAATCAATGGCTTATCGCTCGGAGAATGTTCCTTTTCGGAAGTATGATTATGCAGCGCTTCTTGCTGCAACCATCATGCGTTTGTTTCTAATGCAGCACGATGCTTTTGGAGTAAGTCTCGGTAAAACGAAATTGACCGATCATTTGCCTCCGCGTTTAAGTCATTTGCATTTTTTTCGTTGTCTAAGTTTATTAGAAACCATCCAACCGGAAGGAATTTGTGATATTACTAGCTGCATCAACTCGTTAGCAGAACTTTTTCCTAAACGCGGGCTCGTTGTTCTTTTTACAGATGCATGGAATGATCTTGAAGGAATGGTTTCCGCTCTACAGCGATTACGTTTTCATCGTCACGAAGTATGTCTCTTCCAAATAGTAGATCCTCGTGAGATGGATTTTAATTTTAAAGAAAGCCAGCTTTTTGAAGATATGGAAACCGAAATTCGCTTGCCAATTACACCTGCTTGGAATCGGGCGCAATATCTTACAGCTCTTGAAAAACATCAAGCTGCTTTACGTCAGCATTGCCTTGATCTGGGTGTAGTCCATTTACTTCTTACCACTACTCAATCACCGCTCCAAGCATTAGCAACTTTTCTTGCTCAACGAGAAAGTCATCCATGAGTTGGTCGTTTTTAGCTCCGTTATATCTCATTGGCGGCCTTGCCCTGGCAATTCCGATTTGGGTACATCTGCGTAAACATCGGCCGGTTCAACCTTATGCCTTCCCAACCTTACGCTTCTTAATTGGGTCACGCATTATTTCCCATCGCACACGGAATATTCTGCGTTGGATTGTATTGGCTCTTCGTTTAATCGCTTTTTCTGCGTTGGTACTTGCTTTTGCCGAGCCATGGAAACATTTAGCTCTTACTTCCACTGGCGAAGTTTCTATTCTTGTGCTTGATGTTTCAGCTTCGATGAAAGCCGGCGAAACTTGGCAAATAGCTAAGACCAAAGCCATCGAGTGGTTAGACAGCGAAAATAAACATGCTCGGACAGCCATTGTGCTCATGGGAAAATCTATTCGTGTTCTTACTTCTTTTGAACAACCTTTCGAAACACAAGAGGCTGCTTTAAAGCAATTGATACCGACCTCCGAAAGCACAAATCCGGAAGCCGCTTTGCGATTTGCTGATCGCTTGATCGAAAACCAACCTGCTAAGCAGAAAAAAATCACGGTCATTTCCGATATGGCAGCTTCTGCTTGGCAAAAGGTGGAGTGGGAACATCCTCTTTCGCCGGGTGTCCGCATCGAGCCTCAAGGTATTTTACCAGAGCCGCCTAAAAACGTAGCTATTACCGACATCGCCGTCCCACGCAGTTTTTGGCAAACAAATATTTTATTTACGGTTACAGCAACCCTCAAGAACTTTTCGAGTGTGTCTTGTGAATCTCAAGCAACATTACGTATCAACGATCATCAAGTTAAAACGGAATCGATTCATTTGGAAGCTAATGAGGCTAATGAACTCTCTTTTTCCGTATCACCTACCGAACTCCGAACGATCAAAGGTTCTATTCAATTACAGCCCAACGATTTATTCGATCCAGATAATGAACGGTTTTTTACTGTTTCTGCGGGCCTTCCGACCCGCATAGGGCGTCTTACTGCAAAAAAAGAAGCCACCGATATCTATTTAAGAACAGCTTTGTTTCCGCAAGCAGATACTTCTACCGGCCGGTATCAATGGGTATCCATGGATCCACAAACTTCGGCTTCTATTAAAGAATCTGCAGATGTGCTTTTCCTCGATCAAGGAATGCAATTATCTCCTGCTCGAGCTGAAACCATCAAAACTTTTGTAAACGAAGGCGGCTCTATCATTTTATTTTTAGGCGATAGCGATCGTCTTACAGATTTTGAAAAAACGTTTTTACCCATTGAGCTTGGACCTAAACGGGAAATGGGAGCTCTTTCAGCAGCTCAACATTTCGCGCAGATACAATCAACTCATCCTATTTTGCGTCCATTCTTTTTGCCACGCGGAGGAGATCTTTTCCAAGTTGCTGTACAAAAATGGCGTTCCTTTCGAGCGGTTACCGCGCAACATCTTATTCAATTGGCGGCCAATGAAGATCCTATTCTTTCCCTGTTACCTGTTGGCAAAGGGCAAGTGATGATTGTGGCATTCCCTTTTTCGTTTGAGCCGGGGCAACCTCTTTGGAGCGATTGGCCTTTGCAGGCCACATTTTTGCCGATGATCCACCAAACCTTAAATTGGTTTGAGCAAAAAACTTCGAGCACACAAGATTTAATCGTAGGCGATCCAGCGCCCGATGGCACCGCTACTGCTCAACCTGGTTTTTGCGGTTCTGATCAAAAAGCTGGAAGTATTCGCGCTGTAAATATCGATTCTAGCGAATCCGACCTTGCGCGTTGGCCGCTGATGAATAGTTTTCAGCGTCTTGAAAATTCGGATAAAAAAGTTCCTGATATCTCAACTACTTTTATGGCCCAACCAGATCGTGGAACAAATTTTACTTGGTGGCTTCTCTTGGCTGTAACTATTTTTTCGTTCTCGGAATTGGCTTTAGCTAACCGAGTGCCGCGTTAATGTAAAACTCGGCTACGGCGCCCCTTGGGCGGCGTTAGCTGCAGTATCGGTTTTTTTATTTCTTTCCGAAAGATCTATCCTTATTTTAGCATCATCTGTCTGAATTATCAGCCGGTCAAAATGCCACTCGCCAAGGGATTTTGTCGCTAGCACGTAAGCTGTGGCACTTTCTTTTGGTCCTGAAACAGGAATGGTTAGGTCAGCTCGACCAGATGATCCACTAATATTTATATTTCCTGTAAAAAGCATTCCTTCTTTGATTGGAAATCCTAGCGCATTAATCGCGGCTGGATCGTTTTTAATACGTAAAATGGCACCCTGATAGGCATCAGAGTTCTTCATGATGCTCAGGAGAAGGAACACGAATCCAGCAATGGCTACGAGGCTTGACACGCAAAGTAATGAAACGAACCATTTCCAGTTTCTATCGAACCAAGTCATCTGGGGTTTGGACGGTAGTGGAGGAGTGCTTTGCATGATTATTTTACCGAACTTATTATTAATAGGTTTTCCATGTTTGTAAAAACGATGACCATCGTAGTCGCGTAAATCGAATCACATCAAGTGAAATAATCTTGTCGTTTGGCTGTGGAT
>CAZNSF010000210.1:0-2847 GCA_964575565.1 uncultured Verrucomicrobiota bacterium
TGTTTTTCAGCGATTTCTTTGCTTGGTGGTGCATGTTTTTTTAGAACAAAATACCCACCAGCCACAAGCGCTGCAATGATCAATAAAAATAATGTATTTTTTGGTTTCATATAACAAAATAAAATAAAATCACAAACGTACTATGGAAAATAAATCTAAAAGACCTTATCCACTGATTATTTCCTCCGCTTTAACCAAACTAGAAAACCTAATGCAGCAATTCCCAAGGGAATCCCTACAATTTCTGTAATAAAAAGAGTTCTTTTTTGGCTATCACTTAAAGCCAAAGAAAATTCCTGTGGTGTTTTTGGAGCAATCCCAATGAGTTGCTGGCGTTTTAACATCCAGTTGAGAGAATTCATAAATAAATCAAGATTGCTCCCTTTTAAACAAGCACTGTTTCGGATAAACTCGCTTGAGCCAAAAATGACCATACGCATTCCCTCTCTTTCTACTCCACCAACCGTATTTGGCTCGATGGCTACAGCCAATGGTACAGGCCCTTTACGATCTTTCTCATCAAGATCAGCCTTTTGTTCCTGTTGAAGCTTTGCCAGGTCTGATTCACCCCATTCACCTTCCGGTGGTGTCTCTGCCAAAATGGTGATATGCGCCTTTGAAGGATCATCGGAAGGGAACGGCTCTACTGAACGAGCCCTTGAAAAATAAGTTGTTAATTCCCCTTCATTGAAACCCTTTGTAATAGGATGAGGACCATACTTAACCCCATGTGCTTCGGGAATAATAGCTGCGCCACCAAGATAAATGCCCACACTTAATACAATGTTATTACCCAACTTAACCCCGTAATTTGCAACAAGTTTTTCTAAGCCTGTTTCCTCACGAACAGCATCAAATAGAAATAGTGCCCTTCCATTCTTGGAAAGGTACTGTTGAATAGCAGCCAATTCCAATTCACTAAATGATTTTGAAGGTCCACAGACAATCAGAACATCGCAATCATTTGGAATTTGCTGTTTTTCAAAAACGTTTAGTTTTTCAATTAACAAATTGTCTCGACGGATATGTTGGGCGATTGTGGAGCAGCCCTTCCGTGGATCAAAATCTTCTGGATCTCCTTCTCCATGGCCCCGTAGGAAATAAATTTTAGGCTGTTTTGCATCAAGAACATTTTGAATTGCTGATGTGAACTGTTGCTCGCCTTTAAAAGCTTTCATGCGACTGCCTCCTCCTCCGAAAGGACCTCCTGAAGTTTCAATATCTACCATATCGGAAACCTGTACAAATTTACTTCGTTTATCATAAACAAATACCACCACATTAGGCGCTTGAACGTTATATTCTTTTAAAAGCTTATCTGCACTTACTGGATCACGATCCGGATCCACATATTTAACCTTAAGAAGCGGTACTCCTTTTTCTTGCGCAGCAAACGCTTGATATTCTTTTAAAAGAGTTTGAGTGTCATTAAAAATATGCGCCACAATAGGATCCTCAGAACTTGGCTGAATAAAGACGATTACTTCAAGCGGAGCCTTAAGATTTTGAAGCAAGTTCTTGGTTTTATCGGAAAGCTTATAGTAATCGCTAAAGCTTAAATCGAATCGCGCCGGGTACCATTGTTTAACCCCTAGATTCGGCCACCGATGAATAGCCAAGTTGATGAAAACAATAATTACGCCCACCAAAATAATCTGGATGATTATATTCAAACCAATGATCGAACGTTTCGGTGCGGAATTGTTTTCCATAGACTTAACTCTTCCACTGGCGGGATTGGACAATACGATGGGTAATAAATAAAAAGAATACTGTGCCCGTGAGATAAAAAACCACGCGCTTCCACTCAATTAATCCACGAGAAAACTCCATCATGTGTTGATACATACAAAAAGTTTCAAAAAACTCGCGGTATTGGTTCGCTAGATCAAAATAATAAAGGATGCCAAAAATGAATAAGCCGCAAATTAAGGCGAATGCCAGTACGGCTGCTATGATTTGGTTGCGAGTGCTTGCGGAAGCCATACAACCGATCGCCGTAAAAAGCATACCCATTAAGAAAAGACCAATGTAACCACCAAAAATAGGACCCATATCTAAGGCTGTTGTGTCCTTGGCAAAATATCGAAGCGCAAAAACATAGTTAAAAGTTGGTACCCACATAATAACAAAAAAGAAATAACCACTAAAAAACTTAGCAAAAACATATTCAATATCTCTTAAAGGGGTTGTCATGAGCGTTTCGAGCGTACCAGTTTTCTTTTCATCTGAAAAAAGTCGCATGGTAAGGACAGGAATAACTGCCAAGATAATAATCCATGTAAAAATCATGTTAAAAAAAATCGTCATTAAGGAGTGTTCGGTTCTACCTTCCGCAAGAATATTTACTACCAGTGAAAAATTAATTCCCATCACCAGCAACACGCAGATGCCTACGATGTAGGCGATGGGTGAAAAGAAATAGACCATCATTTCTCGCTTAAATAATATCCAAATGTTTTTCATAACCGATTAATCATCTTCCGTGGTAATCTGTACAAAGATATCTTCCAAGGTTTGATGGCGCCGAGTTAATTCGCGCAGTGCCCATCCCTTTTCGCGAACACGATGATACACAAACTCTCTTAGATCCTCATCGTTTTTAGGATAAAGCGCTAATTTGCAAAACCCATCATCTAGTGGGAGAACATCCATACGCTCAACACCATTGATCCCTTGGAATTCACTTTCAGCAATTTTTGGATCCACTTTTACTTCCAATACAGTTTCGCCTCCTCCTTTGCGCAAGCGCTTAAGATTTTCTGGCGTATCGCTGGCGACAATCTTACCTCGATTGATGATAATCACTCGAGAGCATGTCATTTCCACTTCTGAAAGGATGTGGGT
>CAZNSF010000211.1:0-6961 GCA_964575565.1 uncultured Verrucomicrobiota bacterium
AAGTTGTGCTTCCACTTGCGCTTTTGCGCCATTACCAATACTAACCATGGCGATGACCGCACCTACGCCAATAATAATCCCCAAGGTAGTGAGAGCGGAACGAATTTTATTTCGGCGTAACGCGCGAAAAGCAATTTTTAAAATGGAGGAAGCCTTCATAAATTCGCAATAGCTTGGGTTGCCTCCCATTCTCGAATTTTCTCTACAGCTAAAGAACGATGAGATACTTTGGCGTCTTGAAATACCTTTCCATCCCGCATAAAGATGTTTCGTTTAGCAAAAGCGGCGATATCCAATTCGTGGGTGACTATCACAATCGTAATGCCCTGATCATTTAATTTCTGTAAAACATCCATAATCTCTAAACTTGTGCGGGTATCAAGATTGCCTGTGGGCTCATCGGCAAGAATAATTTCTGGTTCTTGGATTAAAGCACGCGCAATAGCTACCCGTTGTTGCTGCCCACCGGAAAGTTGGCTAGGATGGTGTTCTGCACGATCGCCCAAGCCTACGCGTTCGAGCGCCTCTAATGCTTTCCGTCGAAACTCGAGACTAGATCCATGATGGGAGCCATAAAGCAACGGCAATTCTACGTTTTCTAGCGCAGAGGTAGAAGCAAGAAGATTAAAGTTCTGGAATACAAATCCGATTTTCTGGTTGCGGATACCGGCCAACTCGTCGGGAGTCATCTTGGAAACATCCGCTCCATCGAGCAAGTAACTCCCCTCCGTAAGACGATCAAGGCAGCCTAGAAGGTTCATCAGTGTAGACTTTCCGGAACCGCTGCTTCCAAGGATTGCTATAAATTCTCCACGCTCTATTGCAAGTGTTACCCCGCGAATTGCCTGAATCTTAATTTCGCCGATCCGATAAATTTTCAGAACATCGCTTAATTGAAGAATAACCCTGCGATCAGTTTCCATGGTAAGAGTAAGGTTCGCGGAAAAACTTTCCGAAAAAATTCTTAAAATGTCCGCATGCGCTGCTTACCGCCAAAAGGGTTTTCCGGAGATGAAGAAGTCTGGTTACTTCCACTGCCCGCATTGCCTAAGCCAGTAATCACTACATCGCCTTCATGCAGGCCAGCCAATACCTCCGTATATGTTCCATCGCTGATACCAGTCTTGATTTCTACGGGTTGTGGCAACCCATCTTTCGGCAAAATGTATACTGTATGGCCTGAAGAACGTTTGCCCTGTCCATCACGAGAACGCCCCTTACCTTCACCACCCTGACTTTCCTTTTTTAGTTCGTCACTTTGTCCATCACTACTAGAAAGGGAAGGAGCTACATCTGCCAAGCGAACTCGAAAAGCAGCATTGCTAACTTGGAGTATATTTTCTCGTTGAGCTACAATAATGGATACATTGGCAGTCATGCCCGGTTTTAATTTTAGGCCAGAGTTATCCACATCGATTACTGTATCGTAAGTAACAACATTTTGAACAACAAGAGGGGCGTGTCTTACCTGACGCACTTTTCCTGGAAACCGCTGCTCAAGATAAGCATCTACTGTAAAAATAACTTCTTGGCCTTCTTTAACCTGGCCGATATCTGCTTCGGAAATATTTGCATCGATTTGCATTTTTGCTAAATCGTTAGCGATGAGGAAAAGAATGGGTGCGCTCAAACTTGCCGCTACGGTTTGGCCTACATCTACATTACGTGAGACAACAACACCATCAATGGGCGCGTAAATGGTACATCGGGCTAAATCAATTTCTGCCTTAACTACGGCCGCCTCCTTAATTTGTACATTAGCTTGGGCTTGGTCGAAGTCGGAATTAGCTTTATCGAGCGCTGCTTGTGATACAGCTCCTTTTGTAAAGAGAGCTTGGGCTCTAGGTTTGTTGGCAGCAGCAAATCCCAAGGCTGCTTTTGCATTGGCAAGTTCACCGCGCGCTTGGGTTAGATTAGCCTGATAAGTTGCGGGATCGATTTGAGCAATGATATCATCTTTTCTTACGGACGAGTTGAAATCAGCAAAAAGTTTTTGAATGATCCCAGAAATCTGGCTGCCAACTTGAACGGTCATCACCGGATTCAGCTGGCCGCTACCAGTCACCATTTGAACTAGTTTTCCGTGGGTAATGGTCTGGGTTTGATAATTGATCTTTGAAGCCTGCTTACTTTCCCAGTAATAAACCACGCCTGCAATCGGAATTGCTAAGAGCAACAATCTCACAAGCCATTTCCACCATCCAGAAATCGGTCGCATTTTATTGAGAAACTTTTGCTAGTTTCTTTATCTGAAAATCTCCTGTGACCCGTTGAAAATTTCGAAGAGCCACTTCGTAGTCGAAAGTTTTAATAGCGAAATCTGTTTTAGCTGTATTCAAATCTCGCAGGGCTATCAGCGAATCAAGCGATGTAAGCATTCCGTTTTCGTATTGGGCTTGGATATCTTGGTAGGCTTGGTCAGCCGCTTCTACAGAGATAACAAGGGTCTTAAGCGTATCGCGAAGAAGTCGGACCTGTAACCATGCGTTATGAACATCCTCTTGAATAGTTTTGCCAAGCTTTTCTCGATTTAGTTGTGCAATGTGAATTTGATGTTCTGCAGTACGGAGGCTTACCTCGCGCAGTCCACCTTCAAAAAAAGGCATTTGAAGCGTAATGGCTGCGTCCCATGTTGATGAGGAATTATTTTGGCTACTAGAAGAAGTAGTGGGAGAAGAATCGATCCACGTGTTTTTTACCTGACCTACTACTTTGGGAGCGTATTCAGCCAGAATCGCATCCTTTTTTCCATTTTCCTGCTCGATAGCAAGAGAACTAATCTCATAATCCTCACGCTGCTGTAATGCGCGACCAAGCATAGCTTCTAATGAATCATCTTCGAATGGCATAAAATCTGGAGCAACTAGCTGAAAGTTACGTTGCGAAGCATCAAGGTTTAAAATATTTCCAAATAAATTTTGCGCAATTTTTAGAGAATTCTGAGATTCAAGAAGAGTTTGGCGAAAGGTTTCCACAGAAAGTTTAGCGCGAAGGACATCTGTACGAGTAGCATCACCTAGTTCAAAACGGTTCTGGGAAAGATCAAGTTGCCGAATAGCTAGGTTGAGAGATTCTTGATTAAGCTCGGTGAGCCGTTGCTGTTTCAGAACATCATAGTAAACTTGGGCTACACCAAACAAGGTTTCACGTGCTGTGAAACTACGTTGAAGCCGAGCAGAGGAAGCCGAAAGCTTCCCTACATGGTAATTAGCAAAAACGGTCAGATCTAACAACGGTTGCTGAAGAATAATCTGGGCCTGATTGCTTTCCTGTCGGTTGTTGCCGGAACGGGTAGTAGTACTACTCCCAGGGTTATTATTGTAACTAGCATTCCCAGTAAAACTTGGAGCGACTTGGGTGAGAGCGCTCCATGGCAGAAGTTTGGCTTTTTGTATTTCTTGAAACGCCACTTGAATAGATTGATCCGTAAGAAGAACCCGGTCGTAGGCTTCCTCTAAAGTAATCGTTTTTGGTGTTTCCACCTCCGCAAGGAGAGATACTATTGGAATTCCAATCCAAAATAAAATGCTCATGGTTTAAGAGTATTAAACAAGATTATCTTACAAAAGTTGCGCCTCTATTTTTTGTGGACGAGTAGAATGATTATATAGCATGGGAAGGATCTATTCATAAGGCAATTCAACTTCCCGAATAATTAGAATTAGATAAGCTAATTCTTTTCTTGTCAAGATGAACAAAAGACCTGATGGCAACTTCACCCAAATATAAATTTCTGGCTTTCGTGTTTGGCAATTATCCTCTAAATCGAATATGTGCTAAAGAAGATACGTAACTTTCTAATCGAATGGATCGGTACTTTTGCAATCCGACTCATTGCTCCGACTTTAAAAATTACAGAAACAGATGAGTCCGGGCTAACTGCTCATTCTTATCCGTCCAAACCTGTCATTTACGCTTTTTGGCATAATCGGATGTTTCTGATGCCTTATGTTTATCAACGTTATCTTTCCCATCGCCAAGCTGTTTGTCTTGTCAGTGCTAGTCAAGATGGCGAGATGATTGCCCGTGTACTTAAGCATTTTGGGCTCGAAACTGTTCGCGGCTCCAGTTCACGCCGTGGCAAAGAAGCTTATCGCGAACTAGCCGAAAATCTTAAAAATGGTTGGGATGTAGCGATTACGCCCGATGGACCGCGCGGACCGCGTTACCAAGCTCAATTGGGGGTAGTGGGTTTAGCAGTATTTTCCGGTCACGATATTATTCCCCTCACCTACCATGCAAAACGGAAGATTGAACTTTCAAGCTGGGATGGTTTTATCATCCCCCTACCCTTTAGCCCATGTACATTGCACTTTGGTAAACCAATCCATGTAAAAGAAACAGCTTCTCTGGAAGAAACTTGCCGTGCGCTTGAAGCAAGCTTGGGAAAATAAAAACGATATGCTTGGAATCGCTATTCAAATGTTGATCGGCGATCGCGCTAAATATGTACTGATGATTAGCGGTCTTACTTTCTCTTCTTTACTCATCACACAAAATGCTTCTATTTTTTGCGGCCTCATGCTTTGGACGACTGCCACGATCCGAAACGTGGATGTCGAAATTTGGGTGGCGGATCCGAATGTGGAACAAGTAAACGAAATAAAACCTATGCGCGATACGGATGTAGGTATCGTTCGCAGCGTGCCTGGTGTAGAATGGGCGGTGCCTTTTTACTGGGGACTTCAACAAGCGCGCTTGCGTAATGGCAGTTTTCAATCGATCCAATTAACTGGTCTTGATACTTCCACTCTCGTTGGCAGGCCAGCTCGAATTCTTGAAGGCCGGTTAGAGGATTTACGCCTACCCAATGCTGTGATCATTGATACTCTCGGAGTTAAAAAATTGGGCGGCGTAAAAGTGGGTGATAGTTTCGAAATCAATGATCGCCAAGCGCGTATCGTTGGCATTTGCGAAGTGGCACGATCTTTTTTAGGTCAGCCGTATATTTATACTACCTACGATCGCGCACTCGAATTTGCACCCAAACAACGAAAAATGCTTTCTTATGTGCTCGTCAAACCTAAACAAGGCATTAGCCCAGAAGCACTTGCCGCGCGGATCCACCAACAAACGGGCCTCAACGCATTTCCTAAAGAACAATTTTTTTGGGCAACGATTTGGTGGTACATTAAAAACACGGGCATCCCTATAGCCATTGGCACAACGGTACTTTTGGGGTTTATTGTTGGGCTAGCCGTCTCTGGACAAACTTTTTATTCATTTATTCTAGAAAACTTACGCCACCTGGCTGCGCTTAAAGCCATGGGCGCGCATAACTGGATACTTGCAAAAATGATCTTGTTACAATCTTTTTTGGTCGGCTTTATCGGCTATGGATTAGGCGTAGGAATGGCTGCGCTATTTGGTCGATTTGTTTTAAAAGCAGGTCAACCCCCCTTCTTTTTGCCTTACCAATTGCTCGTCTTTACATTTATCGCGATTACCATCATTTGTGCTTTTTCGGCAATCCTTGGTATTCGCAAAGTGGCAAAGGCTGAACCAGCGATGGTTTTTCGTTAAGATGTTTTGCCCCTCTCCTCCTCACTCTTTTTGATAAGGCTAACCATGATACACAAATCTGTCATTGCTTTAATAAAGGCAATTCTCCTCCTTAATAAGGAGGAGATAGAGGAGGTCTTTCTGCAGAACTTTTTTACCTCCCCAAACCCCTCCTTATAAAAGGAGGGGAGTATCTAAAGTAAGAGTAAAATAATTTTTTGAGACACCCTAACTAACCAATGAATCTATCTGAAAATAAAGTTGCGGTACGCGTACAAGGTGTTTTTAAACACTTTGGCGAAGGCGATGCGCGTATCTATGCTCTCAAGGACACTTCTTTCGAAGCGTATTTCGGTGAAATTATGATGATTGTGGGACCTTCTGGTTGCGGCAAAACTACCTTATTAAGTGTTATTGCTGGCACTCTCCATGTAGATCAAGGCGCCATTGATGTTTTTGGATTACCTCTCCACATGATGAAATCAAATGATATTACTTATTTTCGAGGACAAAATGTTGGGTTTATTTTTCAACAATTTAATCTTATCCCAACTCTCACCATTCAAGAAAATGTGGTCATCCCGCTTTTAATCCAAGGCAAAAGCAAAAAAGAATCGTACCAACAAGCTAGTGAATTTCTCGAAAAGGTTGGCTTAGGCAATCGCTTAAATGCTCGCCCTACTCAACTTTCGGGCGGTCAACAAGAACGGGTTGCCATAGCTCGAGCATTGATTCATCAACCGCGATTAGTTATTTGTGATGAGCCTACTGCCAATCTTGATGGCGAAACGGGGCATAAAATCATGGAACTCTTACAGCAAATCGCTAAATCCCACGATCGATGTGTAATTGTGGTTACCCACGATAGCCGTATTTTTGAGTTCGCAGATCGCAGGGCTAGAATGGAAGATGGCCAAGTAAAAAATGTGCAGCAAAATCCCCATGCATAAATCAATTACGGTCTATCTAGCGGCTATAGGAATCATCGGCAGTGTTTTGTTGGTTCTTAAATTACGCGAAACTCCCCCCACCCCACCGCCGTTACTCGAGCCAGCGCGCAACCCTTATCCTCAAAGTGTAGCTGCCTCCGGTATTGTCGAGGCCATGAGCGAAAATATTTCAATTGGCGTGCCCGTTGCTGGACTTGTTGCAGATGTAAAAGTTCAGGTATGGGATCGCGTGAAAAAAAGTCAGACACTTTTCCAGCTTGATGATCGTGAATTACGCGCTGAACTGCTTACCCAAGAAGCTAATATCAAAGTAGTAACCGCTACCCTTGAGCGTTTGAAAGATCAATTAGTGCGGTTAAAGTCCGTAAGTGATCCTCGCGCAGTAAGTGTGGAAGATGTTCGTACCCGTGAAAACGATGTGCTTGTTGCCGAAGCCCAAGTTGAATTAGCAAAGGCCCAAGCTGAACAAACAAAAAAACTGATTGATCGTTTAACCATACGCGCGCCTC
>CAZNSF010000212.1:0-4288 GCA_964575565.1 uncultured Verrucomicrobiota bacterium
ATTTGGGTTAATCATCTGTTTGCTTATTCAATGGGCGGGTCATCTTTCACCATGGCTAAAAGATCTATATCTTCTCCATGATCATTCTCCGTGGTTGATACCGACCATTGTATTCTTGCTGTTTATTTTGTTAGGGCGAAGACATTATCGTGCATTCAGAACATTAACATTGGATGCATTCCCATTTCGCGCCCCCCAATCCACGGCTCTTCAAACAAGATGGTCTTGGCCGAAGCGATAGGAAATGAAAAATATTTGACATCTATTCTCTATTTCTTAACGTTACAGGTACCCCACACGGCATCCCACACCGGTTATGGTTTTGAAATGTTACAACAAAGATAGAGTGCTTTTACGGAAGCGGTTCGTAGGAGTCGTTTTTTTATTTTCGTTAGGGATAGGGGCTGGCGTCTTATTAAAAGCCCAAGAAAATAAAGATATTCCTCAAGCAACGCCTGCAGAAAATCAAAAAACCTCCCAGCTTTCGATTAAAGAGGTTAATGCCCATCGGTTAACCGGTTGGGCGCCTTTTGAAGTTCCAGCAGGTGGAAAGGTTTTCTTTACTTCATTGGGCGAGATGATCGCTGTCATTGAAGGCGAGGATAAAAAGGTTCTTCTTAAACGTTATGATGGCAAGGAATGGTCCGATACAGACGCAATCAGTATCCTTCAGCGCGGTGGAGGTGCTCTTAGTTTGCCACTAGGAATGGGGATAGGGCCTACGGGCGCCATTTACAGAAGAGGGGATGGAGCTAATGGAGAAAAACGATCGATGCTTCATTCATCCCTCAACGGAAGCCCGTTTGAACCTCTTAGCCCCGGTTTAGGCTTTCAGATGCTAGGCGGTTTCATAATGAAAAATAATAAACTTTATGTGGGGATTTCATGGGATGGATATGGGATCCCTGTTTTTGTATCTGAAGATGGGCGAACGTTCAAAAGGACATCGCCGAAAGAAAAACTTCTTCATCAGTCAAAGCCGGGCGCTGCTTATGCATTTAAGATACATCCGTTAACAGGAGATTTTTATACGACATCGGAAGGCGATGGGGTATGGATTTCTTCGGATGATGGCAAAACATGGAGACGGCATGATGTTCCCGCTGCATCTGGAGGAAATATGTTTGATATTGATTTTAATTCTGCAGGAGATGTTTTTATAGCTTCTTCGGGCGGCGGGCCGAATGATATTAATGGGGTTTATCGGTACAAAGATGGAAAGTGGATGCATACTTTAAAAGGTCGGTTTCTCGATCGTGGAGTGTATGCAGTCTGCGCCAAATGCAATACAGGCGCGGTTTATGCGGGAGCGATGACAGGCGTTTACCAATCGTCCGATAATGGAGATACATGGGATCCAGACCCTATCAACACAGGTATTCGACGGTTTGAGAAGGAAAGGGATGGAGCTATTGTTATGAGCACTCTCAAAATTAACTCTCTCGATGTTGGGCCAGGTGGTTATCTTTATGCGAGTGTGTTTGGCACAGGTCTCCATCGTTCGACCACACCGGTGATTAACCAACCGCCAACCATCACCACTGCACCATGGGCAGAACCTAAAAATGTAAATCTATCTAAACTAACTACTGTAGATGTGGTTGCCAGTGATTTAGATCCTGTGCCTTTGAACTACACTTGGTCTAAATCAAGCGGTCCTGGGCGTGCAACTTTTACTCCAAAAGGGAATAGTCCTAGCGCTGCAGAGGTAACCTTTAGCACACCTGGGTTGTATACATTAGGCATCACTATTTCTGATGGACAACTATCAACTTCTGGAGATTTAAAGGTAGAGGTAAGACCGGCGAATGGTCCCGGACCAGAAGTAGCTTTTCGTGCAACACAATTAAATGGGAGCGAGACTGATCCCAAACCCAATCTAGAAGTTTTCTTAAAATCACCTTCAACAAAAGAAGTGAGCGTAGAATATGAAGTGGTTGGTGGTACAGCTAAAGCTGGCTCGGATTATGAGTTAGTAAATGGAAAACTTACTTTTCCTCCAGGAAAAACTTCGATGACTATTCCTTTGATTATCACAAACGATCAAACGGATGAAACTGACGAAACGGTGGAAGTGCTATTAAGTAGCGCTACGGAAGCTCATTTAGGATTTGATGCGATGGCTACTTATACCATTACAGATGATGATCCTCCTCCTGCAATAGCTTTTGAGACAGCATCTTCAAGTGGAGATGAGTTGGTAAAGGCAGCAAATCTTAAGGTGTTACTGGATAAGCCATCAGGACAAGAAGTAACTATCGATTACGCTGTGACTGGTGGAACAGCTACTGGGGATGGAGTAGATTATATGCTCCATGGAGGGAAGCTTACTTTTAAGCCGGGCGAGACTACACAAGCAATTCCTCTTGCGATTGTTTTGGATGCTCTTAAAGAAGAGGACGAAACAGTAATAGTAACTCTTAGTAATCCGGTTTTAGCCGTTTTAGGCGCCCACAAAGAACACACTTTTACGATCAAAGATGTAGCGGTGCCAGCCGTGGCATTTAGCCAAGAAACTTCGCAGGGAAGTGAAGCTACAACTCCTGCAAATCTAACGGTTACTTTAAGCGCCCCCTCCGCTCGATCTATCACTGTAGATTATGCGGTAAATGGAGGCACGGCCACAAGCGAAGGCGAAGATTACACTTTAGCTCCAGGAACACTGATATTTAATCCTGGCGAAACTTCTAAAATCATTTCCATCGCCATTACCAATGATAAAATGGATGAAGATGATGAAGTGCTAAAGGTGGCTTTAAGCAATCCCACCAATGCCATATTAGGAAAAGCTAAAATCCATTCTTACACGATTATAGATGATGATCCATTGCCAAAGGTATCTTTCCAAACAGCAACTTCAGGAGGTAAGGATGCCAAAGTTATCATTGTTATTGATGTTCCGACCGGCAAGGTCGCTAACGTGAGCTGTAATCCCACAGGCGGCACAGCGGAATCGGGAGTAGACTATAAAGTTTTCTCGAATATAAACTTTAGCGGCGCTAACGAAAAAAAGACACGCCTCGAACTTAGCATTCAAAGAACTGCAAGAAGCGGCAAGACCATCGAATTAACTTTAGTCAATCCACGGCAGTGCGAAATAGGAGAGATCAAGAAGCATATTTTTACGATTCAATGATTCATTCCTTCGGATGTCGTTTAAAAAAATCCCACATTAAATCGTTAGCTGAAATATCTTTGGTGGATTTACCGAGTTGATTAGCTACACGCGAATCTCTCCCAGGCCATGTGTGACCGCCGCCATGGATGATATAAAGGATTACTTCCGAACCTTTTTTCCCAGGTCCATAAACTTTGCGAGTGACTTTAGTGCCATCATTTACTTTATCTGGTAATTCTGTAACTTCCGGTGTTTCTGGGCATCCATTGGCTTTTACCCAAGCGCCAATGGAATGTTCTACTGAATAAAAATTGGTTTGCGAAAGGCCAGTGCCTAATCCTCCTTTAAATGGCGCAAATCGATCATCTTCGCCATGGAAGTGAATGACCGATATCGGTTCTTTAGGATGGCATGTTTCGGTTCCCATGGGACCAGCCACAGGAGCAATTGCAGCAATTCGATCTGAAAGTTCGGAGGCTAAGAAATAACACATGATTGCTCCGTTCGAGATGCCGGTAGCATAAACCCGTTTCGAATCGATATGGGTTACTTTCCCAAGATCATCGAGGAGAGCTCTCGTAAAACCAACATCATCTACTTTGTTTCGCATGGCGTATCCACAGCAGTTACCGCCATTGAAAGTGAGGGCATTTTCTTGCAGACCAGTTCCATTTGGATAAACAACCATAAACCCAGCTTCATCAGATTTTTCATTTAATCCTGAAAAGGTCACCATGATTTTTGCACTAGTAGCGCCTCCATGATAAGCCAGGACGACAGGAATTGGTTTGCGGTGATCATAAGAAGGCGGAATATGGACGATATAACTACGAGTTCGCCCATCTATTTCAAGTGAACGTGTATAATCACCCGGAGCTAACGAATCTGTTCCAGTAACAAGAGCCATCATAAATGTAAATGTTTCAATAATCATTTCGATATCCAGCCTCCATTTTTATTTTTCTTTTACAACTATAAAAATTTCCACCACGTTCTTGACTTTAGACTAGTTGACTAGTATATATTTAGCATGAAGACCATGGGCCTTTTTGAAGCAAAAACGAAGTTTTCGGAAGTATGCGAAAAAGTGGCGGAAACCGGAGAGATGTACACAATTACGAAACATGGTAAACCTATGGTAAAAATAGAAGCCATTTCCAAGCCCAAAAG
>CAZNSF010000213.1:0-6296 GCA_964575565.1 uncultured Verrucomicrobiota bacterium
CAAAATGGTCTAATGGCGATTCTGTAACTGCCCATGATTTTGTTAAATCTTACAAAAGAATCCTCTCCCCTAACCTTGCCGTTAAATATGCTTATATGCTTTTTGTTGTTAAAAATGCAGAGGCTTATAATAAAGGGCGTATTCCCGATTTTAGTGAAGTGGGCTTTAAAGCCTTAGATGATTTTACTCTCCAAATTATCTTAAACTCCTTTACCCCTTACTTCCTCTCTCTTCTCACCAACCCCCCTTGGTTGCCAACCCATACCCCAACTATCGAAAAATATGGGAAAATCGATGAGCGCGGCAACCGCTGGGCTCGACCCGGTCAACTTGTCTGCAACGGCCCATTTACTCTTGCAGAATGGAAAATCAGCCAAGTGATCGTCGTTAAAAAAAATCCTACTTATTGGGATGCCAATAAAGTTCGACTCCAAGAAGTCCGTTTTTATCCTATCGAAAGCCCGGATACCGAAGAACGCGCCTTTCGATCTGGCCAGCTTCATGTTACCAACAAACTTCCCCTCTCGAAAATTGATGTTTATAAACAAAAGAATCCAGAATTTTTAAGAATTGATCCGTCTTGCGGAACTTATTTCTACAAAATTAATATCACCAAACCAGGCCTTAGTAATAAAAAAGTTCGGCAAGCTTTAGCGATGGCGGTTGATCGAAAAAATCTTGTCGAAAGGGTCAATCGCGATGGAACAAGCCCAGCTTATTCTTTTACACCACCGGATATTGGCGGTTATACAGCAAGGGCACAAATGCGTACAGATGTTGAAGTTGCAAAGAAATTATTAGCTGAAGCCGGATATCCGAATGGAAAAGATTTTCCAAAATTGGAAATTCTCTTTAATACTTCGGAAAATCATAAGACCATTGCAGAAGCTATTCAACAAATGTGGAAAAAGCACTTGAATATCGATGTAGCACTCGTAAATCAGGAGTTTAAAGTCTATTTAGATACACAGAGACAGTTAAATTACCAAATTTGTAGAGGTCTCGGATGGGTTGCAGATTATACGGATCCTAATACCTTCCTCGATATGTTTGTAAAAAATGGGAAAAATAATCAAACAGGTTGGATAAATTCTGAATATGATCGATTGATTGCTGAAGCAGCTCAAACCCGTGACCCTCAACAGCGCTTCGAACTTTTTCAGCAAGCAGAGGCTATTCTCCTTGATGAAGCCCCTATTATTCCCATTTATTTTATTACTCATGGTTTCCTGCTTCATCCCAGTGTAAAAGGCTGGGATCCCATTGCTTTGAACTTTCCGTTGTATAAATACATTTACTTAGAAGCAAACGGCAAATAGGGTCCTATATCATTGTATTCAAGCTGGGTTTCTTATAGTCTGGACTAAGATATGTTGAGTTTATTTTCTCGAAGCTCCATTTCCCTTTTACTGATCATTTTGCTTTTTACTGGTTGTGGAAAAATTAAGAGAGGCACTCCTGTTGAAGAAGGTATTCATAAGCAAATCTTCCACTTCGGTAACAACGCAGAACCTCAAGGTCTAGATCCACAAACCGCAACTAGCGGAGCCGAATTTCGCATTATCGCAGCGCTTTTTGAAGGCTTAGTTTCGGAAGATCCCAAAGATGCGCATCCTGTACCGGGAGTAGCTGAAAAATGGGATATTTCCGAAGATGGGAAAATCTATACCTTTCACCTCCGCCACAATACAAAATGGTCCAATGACGATCCCGTCACTGCTCATGATTTTCTTAAATCCTATAAAAGAATCCTTTCACCAACTCTAAAGTCAGAAACTAGTGGCATGCTTTTTGTCGTTAAAAACGCAGAAGCTTATAATAAAGGGGCCGTCACCGATTTTAACGAAGTAGGTTTTAAAACCTTAGATGATTTTACTCTCCAAATCACGCTCACCTACCCTACCCCTTACTTCCTTTCTCTTATTACCACTGTTCCCTGGTTGCCGGTCCACATTCCGACTATTGAAAAATATGGAAAAATTGATGAGCTCGGCAATCGTTGGACACGTGCTGGCAATTTTGTCGGCAACGGTTCTTTTAATCTCGTTGAATGGAAAATCAGCCAAGTGATTATCGTCAAAAAAAATCCTACTTATTGGGATGCCGACAAAGTCCGCCTCCAAGAAATCCATTTCTATCCCATCGAAAGTCCAGATACTGAAGAACGCGCTTTTCGATCTGGCCAACTTCATCTTACTAATAAAATCCCGTTTTCGAAGGTTGATACTTATCGGCAAAAGAACCCAGAGTTCTTAAGAATTGATCCCTATCTTGGAACTTACCTTTACCTCGTTAATGTAACTAAACCTATACTTAAAAATAAAAAGGTACGTCGAGCGTTGGCTATGGCCATTGATCGAAAAAGCCTTGTCGAAAAGGTAACTCTAGGTGGAGAACAGCCAGCTTACTCTTTTACACCACCGAATACTGGGGGCTATACGGCGAGAGCGCAAATCCCCACGGATATCGAAGCTGCAAAGAAGTTATTAGCCGAAGCTGGCTATCCAGATGGAAAGGGCTTTCCTCCATTAGAGATCCTTTTTAATACTTCGGAAAATCATAAAATCATTGCAGAAGCTATCCAACAAATGTGGAAGAAACATTTAAACATTGAGGTAGGGCTAGTGAATCAAGAATTTAAAGTTTTTTTTGAAACACAAAGGCAATTAAATTATCAAATCTGCCGAAGCCGTGGGTGGACAGGAGACTTCATGGACCCTAGCACATTCCTTGAGGCATTTATCACCAAAGGAAGCAATAATTATACGGGCTGGTCAAACCTAGAATACGATCGATTGATTACCGAAGCAGCTCAAACAGGTGATTCTCAAGCGCGCTTTGAACTTTTCCAAAAAGCAGAAGCCATTCTCCTTGACGAAGCCCCCATTATTCCCATTTATTTCTATACCCAGCCTTACCTCCTACATCCTAGCGTAAAAGGCTGGTATCCGGTGATCATAAATAATCGCCCTTATAAATATGTTTACCTCGAATCCACAAAAAACTAATTTCTAATTTCAAAATAATCGAGAAGGTTATATGTTTAAATTTATTTTCAGGAGATTTCTCGAGGCCATTCCTGTCCTTTTTATTGTTGCAACTCTTACTTTCTTTATGGCGAAGTCGGCTCCGGGAGGTCCTTTTGATTCAGAAAAGCCGCCTCCCCCAGAGGTTCTTAAAAAATTAAATGAGTACTACGGCTTCGATAAACCGCTTTATCAACAATACTTCAGATACCTTGGCAATCTCTTAAAAGGTGATCTTGGGCCTTCTTTAAAGTATCCAGGCTGGACTGTAAAAGAATTGATCGGCCAATTTTTTCCTGTTTCGCTTGAATTAGGTTTTTACGCAATTACCATCGCTTTAACGATTGGTATTACCCTTGGTCTGATTGCATCACTCCGCCCAAATACCTTTCTGGACCATATCCCTATGTCTTTGGCCACGCTTGGCATGTGTATGCCACCTTTTGTTTTGGGACCCCTTTTTGCACTCATCTTTGCTATTTGGCTTGGCCTCTTTAATTCCTCGGGTTGGGATTCTAATAGCGACCGAGTGTTGCCCTCTCTCATTTTAGGTATTTACTTTGCAGCATCTATTACACGACTCACCCGTGGAGGTATGTTAGAAATCTTATCTCAAGATTTTATACGAACCGCGCGCGCTAAAGGAGCATCATCAAAAAGAATTCTATTAAAACATGCGCTCAAAGGCGGCCTTTTACCCGTTATCACCTTTTTAGGACCTGCCATTGCCAGGCTGCTGACCGGCTCTTTTGTGATTGAAATGATTTTTAATGTGCCTGGGTTAGGACGCAAATTCGTGGAATCCGCTTTTAACCGTGATTACATGCTACTCCTTGGTGTAGTGCTCCTTTATGCTACATTGATTATTACTTTAAATCTGATTGTGGATATTATCCAGGTTTGGTTAAACCCAAAATTGAAATTTGAATAATCTATGCAAGGCGAATCTGCAATAGGAGGGGCTAACCTCCAAATTTTAGAACAAGCTGAAGAAGGCGTATCGCTTTGGAAAGATGCTTGGTTTCGCCTTCGAAAAAACAAATTAGCAGTAGCTAGTCTTATGATCCTTGGAGTCATCTCACTTCTCTGCACACTCGCTCCGTTGATCTCGCCTTACCCTTATGATAAACAACAGTTAGAATTGATGGCCTCCCCTCCTAGTTGGCAACATTGGCTTGGTACAGATTCATTAGGCCGCGATCTCTTTACGCGTATTCTTTACGGTGGACGGATTTCCGTGATGGTAGGACTCTGCGCGACTGCAGTTTCCCTTACTATTGGTATCTTGTATGGAACTATTTCCGGATATTTTGGAGGGAAACTAGATACCATCATGATGCGTATCGTAGATATTCTTTATACCCTTCCCTTTCCCATTTTTGTGATTCTTCTGATGGTCGCTTTTGGGCGAAATATTATTCTCATCTTTGTAGCCATTGGCGCTGTAGAATGGTTAACCATGGCTCGAATTGTTCGCGGCCAAGTTCTCTCTCTAAAACATCGTGAATTTATCGAGGCTGCCACTGCCTTGGGCCTTCGTAAAAGGCGAATCATTCTTCGACACATGATTCCCAATCTTCTTGGTCCCGTGACTGTTTATGCCACGCTAACAGTCCCAGGTGTTATGCTCTTAGAAGCCTTTCTAAGTTTCTTAGGTCTAGGGGTTCAACCACCGATGAGCTCTTGGGGATCTCTTATTGAAGATGGCTCTAAAAAAATGGAAGAATTCCCTTGGCTTCTCATTTTCCCAGGAATGTTTTTCTCGACGACCCTCTTTTGCCTAAATTTTCTGGGGGATGGACTACGCGATGCGCTCGATGTTCGTGCTTCTAAAGATTGATCCTCCATGCCCCTTCTCCAAGTCAATCATCTCCGGGCTTATTTCCATACCAGAAATGGAGTCGTCCGAGCTGTAAATGATGTTTCATTCCAACTTAAAAAAAGCGAAACACTAGGAATTGTCGGCGAATCTGGCTCTGGCAAATCGGTAACCTGTTACTCTTTATTAGGTTTAATCCCTCAACCACCAGGTAAAATTGAAAGCGGCGAGGCTATTTTTGATGGCACTGACCTCCTAAAATGTTCGGAACGCAAACTAGAAGGTATTCGGGGAAAGCGTATTTCCATGATTTTCCAGGATCCTATGACTTCGCTCAATCCCTACCTTCGGATTCAAGATCAATTGATTGAACCCTTGCTCATTCACGAAAAAATCGATCGAAAAGAAGCTATTCGGCGTGGAATACGGGCTCTCGAAGAAGTGGGAATCCAAGATGCGCCCAAGCGTATGAGGGGTTATCCTCATGAATTTTCTGGCGGTATGCGACAACGGGTTATGATTGCCATGGCCCTTATCACAAAACCAGAACTTCTGATTGCTGATGAACCAACCACCGCTCTCGATGTAACCGTGCAAGCACAGATCTTAGAGCTTATTAAAAAAATGCAACAAGAGTTAAAAATGGCTATTATTTTTATTACCCACGATCTCGGAATCGTTTCTGGGTTTTGCGATCGCGTTTTAGTGATGTATGCAGGTCAAATCGTGGAAACTTCTACGACATCAGAGATTTTCTATCACCCAAAACATCCCTATAATCAAGCTCTCCAAAAATCGATTCCGGCTCTTCAGGAAAAAGGCGCTGAATTATTTGCAATCCCTGGCATGCCACCCGATCTATCAAAGCTTCCCGGCGGCTGTTCTTTTGCACCACGTTGCAATTATACAGAAAACGATTGCGCCACCTCGGAAATCCAACTTAAAGAGATTGAACAAGGTCATGCCTCGGCATGTTTACGAGTCCAGAAAGGAAATTTAAAACTCTAGAAGACTGCCTTTCTAACTTTTCACAATTCCATTCTTCTCTCCTTCTATCTTCCATCCTCCACCTTTCCTCCCCTTCTTATGTCCGATTCCTTTCTCCAACTTCAGAATGTAAAGACCCACTTTCCGGTCGAAAAAGGGCTCTTTTTAAAACGGTTGGTTGGTACGGTTAAAGCTGTTGATGGAGTTTCTCTTTCCCTTAAAAAGGGTGAGGTTTTAGGTTTAGTAGGTGAATCCGGCTGTGGCAAAACAACCCTCGGCCGCACCATTCTTCAACTCATTCCGCCCACTGAAGGAACAGTTATCTTAGAAGGCAAAAATCTAAATCATCTCCATGGAAACGAATTACGGCATGCGCGAGCTGATTTTCAAATGATCTTCCAAGATCCTTATGCCTCGCTTAATCCTCGCATGACTGTTTTTGATGTCTTAGCCGAAGCCATACG
>CAZNSF010000214.1:0-2804 GCA_964575565.1 uncultured Verrucomicrobiota bacterium
CGCTTGCTCTTCTAGTGCCTAATGCTACTACTTACTTTCTTTTTCATTTTCTTTCTTTTTAGCGTCAGCATTTTCCTTTGCTGCGCCAACTGCGGAACCACCTAAGGCACCCGCAGCACCACCAATAGCAGCGCCTGGCCAGCCGCCTAACGCACCACCGATGATGGCACCACCTGCGCCACCATAGCCAGCGCCTTGCTCTGTAGTTGAGCACCCTACCAACCACAGGCTTAAGCAAGCCATCATTCCCCACATCACTAGCCTTTTAGGGCTTATTTTATGGTATGTTTTCATGGTTTAGAAACCTAACACCCAAATATTGGGTTGTCAAATTTTAGGATATTTTTAAAAAATCACAGATGTAGGTTGATCAAAACCTAGACGATGCGGCCTAGGTTTATTTTTTTATTTATGGCCAAACAAATACGGCAGAAAAGTTGTAAGGGCTGGAATATAAGTGATGAGCATAAGACCAATAAAAAGAACGGCGAGCATCGGTAATACAGCCCAGCAAACTTCAGAGAGCGGCTTTTTAAAACGATAGGATGATAAGAGTAGATTTAGCCCCATCGGCGGCGCCAAAAATCCCAGTTCCATATTTGCTAGAAAGATAATACCAAAATGTATCGGATCAATATCGAATGCTTTGGCTATTGGAACAATAAGAGGCACTACGATTACAATGGCCGCATAGATTTCCATCAACGAACCAACGACTAATAGAATGAGATTAAGGAGAAAAAGAAAAAGGTAGGGAGAATGGATCGAATGGGTTACCCATTCAATGGCACGAGCAGGGATTTGGGCATCAACAAGGTAATTAGTAAATCCAAGAGCAACTCCAAGAATGAGTAAGACACCTCCTACGAGTAAGCCGCTTTCAGCCATTACGCGGGGACAATCACGAATAATTTTTAAATCGCGATAAACAATAGTCTCTACAATCAGTGCATAAAGCGCTGTTAATGCTGCAGCCTCGACCGGGGTTGCCAGTCCGCTAAAAAGTCCGACAAAGGCCACAACAGGCAGAAGAAGTTCCCATTTGGCATCCCACAAAGCTTCTTTGGCTTCCATCCACTTAAAAGTTTGGCGAGCAGTAGGATCCTTGGGTCCCTTCCAAATACCCCAGCATGCTGTCATGATGACCATCAAAGTTCCTGGGATGATACCACCAAGGAATATTTGTGTAATATCAATCTTAGCAATGATCGCATAAAGAATGAGTGGAAGGCAGGGTGGAAAGAGTAATCCTAAAGAACCTGCGCCTGTTAGTAACCCCAAGGAATCTCTTTCGGAATAACGTGCTGCAAGCAGAACGGGCATTAAAAGTCCGCCCAACGCAAGAATCGTTACACCAGAGCCTCCAGTAAACGAAGTAAAGAACGCACATACGAGCGCTGTAACGATGGCAGGGCCGCCACGGAATTGTCCGAACAAAGCTTGGAAAACTCGGATGAGTCGTTTTGAAGCGCCGCCTTCTGCCAGAAAATATCCTGCTAAAATAAAGAGAGGAACCGTGGGTAGAGAAGAATTTGTAACAAGTCCAAGGTGTGAAATTGAGATAGAAGAAATAGGCTCTTCTTTTCCCCAGAAAAAAATCAAAGCGATGCCACCCAATGTTGTAAAAATAGGAATTCCAAGAATGGTGGCGATAAACAAAATAATAAAAGCTGGAATCATCATTTGGTTAGGAGAAAAGGGCAAATGAACTCCAAAGTAGATCAAGATTCCTGCAAGCACCACAACAAGCCCTCGTCCTCGCCAACTTTCAGATGCATGGTAAACCATACGAAGCACAATGGCAGCAAAGCCAACGGGCATAATGGTTTCGATGGCCCAAATTGGAATATGATAAGCAAGAATTTTGGGATATGCTCTTTCCGATTGCACGAATTGAATACTTGCTACACAAAGAAACACGGTGATCACCGTAGCTATAGAACCACAGAAGATTTTAACAATAGATCTCCAGCGGCCTTTTAAAAAGGTTTCTAACACCGAAAAAGAAAGAAGCCGGTTTTCACGCGCAGCAATGGCGCCGCCTAACATTCCAACGATCAAGGTTAAATATTGTACAAAGGCTGCCGAACCCGAAATGCCAGTTTCAAGTTTACGTAAAACGATTTCGAGTAGCGGCAACGCCACCATCATGGCAAGCGCTAAAGAGATCAGTGAGTTTTCAGTATGATAGAAGACACTGCGCCATCCTGAAGTATTTTTTTGATGCAAAAAGACTTCGGCAGACTCGCCCATCGTCTGGTTGCTCATGATTTTGGTTTTTCGCCAGAAGCCCGATACTCTTTAAGTAAATGTTGGACTTCATCGAACATATCTGCAGGTACAATCGAACCGCGAATTTTTGGGTAAACGCCTTCAGCAAATTTACGCCATTGGGCTTCAGCTTCTGGAGAAATAGGATGGATAATAAGGCCGCGCTTTTTCATAGCCTCAACCGATTCGGTACTTTCAGCCCGGCTCTTCGTTTTAATTTGTTCACCTGCTTCCACAGCAGCCTTAGAAAATATTTCTCGATCGGCAGGAGAAAGGGCATCCCATGTTTTTTTTAAGATGACAGTTCCGCCAACAAGAGGGGCCCAGTTAAGTTCAAGCATATGGGGCGCTGGAGCATAAAATTGACCTGCTAATGCATAAAATGGCGCAGTAGGAACAGCTTCGATAAGTCCTGTCTGTAACCCCATAAGGGTATCGGTAAACTCAAGTGGGACAGGGTGGTACCCTGCTGCCTTCATAATATCGATTTGATGATTATCGCCTGACCAAACAAACATTTTTAAATTTTTAAA
>CAZNSF010000215.1:0-4426 GCA_964575565.1 uncultured Verrucomicrobiota bacterium
CCATCGCCATTTCGCGCGCAGGCGAAGCGAAGATCGATGCGCAACTGGAGCGGTGGATCAATCCGATGGAATACGGCTTTTACGGCGGTGACCATCATATTCATGCGGCGGGTTGCGCTCATTATCACGAACCTACTCAAGGGGTACCGCCGACAGATATGATCCGACACACTATGGGTGAAGATCTTAAGGTGGGATGTGCCCTTACTTGGGGACCTGGCTTTGATTATCAGAAACAGTTTTTTACGGGTGCAATCGATAAACTTTCCAAGTATCCCTATTTACTGCGATATGATATCGAGGTATCTGGATTTGGATCCCATAAATCGGGTCACCTTTGTCTATTACGGCTGAAGGAACAAGTTTATCCAGGAGGTGATTCGAGTAGTCACTGGCCGACTCTATGTCTTAACACTTTGAAATGGGCAAAAAAGCAAGGAGCTGTAACCGGCTTTGCACATTCTGGGACCGGTTTAAAAGTACTGGGCACTGATTTACCTAATTATAAAATTCCTCCCTTTGATGGAATTGGCGCTAATGAATACATTATGGATGTAACCCACCAAACCCCAGGCCCGGATGGTCAACTAGTCCCGGTCATTGATTTTATCTCAACCATTGATACTACTCCTGAAGCAGAATTAAATATTTGGTATCATACACTTAACTGTGGTTTTCGCACACGGATCAGCGGCGAAACAGATTTCCCGTGTATCAGCGGTGAACGAGTTGGATTGGGGCGTTCCTATGTTAAACTTGATGGAAAACTAGATTTTGACCAGTGGTGCGAGGGAATTCGGCAGGGACGCGCCTATACCAGCGAAGGACGAAGTCACTTGATGGAGTTTAAAGCAGAATCTGTGGATGATCCTACAAAGGCTGCTGCGGTGGGTGAGAAAGGCAGCGAAATACGATTGGCAAAAGTGGGCGTTGTTCGGTTCAAAACGAAAGTCGCAGCTCTGCTAGACTCAACGTTTGATTTGGCTGCAAGGAAAACGCCTGACTGGGCTGCAAGAAAAAATCCCGCTGAAACAGGATTTTTCCAACATCCTTGGCATCTTGAGTACGCGCGGATGAATGGAACACGAGATGTACCAATAGAAATTATTATGAATGGTTACCCTATCGGTGAGCGAAATATTGTGGCGGACGGAAAACTCCAGGATGTTTCTTTTGATATCAGGATCGAGCGCAGCAGTTGGGTTGCTTTACGTATTTTACCATCTTCGCATACCAACCCGATTTTTGTTTTGGTTGGAGAACAACCTATTCGAGCTTCTAAACGCAGCGCGAATTGGTGTTTGAAAGGGGTTGATAAGTGTTGGTCACAGAAAGAGCCGTTTATTAGTGATGCCGAAAAAGAAGAGGCTAAAGCGGCCTATAACCACGCGAGAGAGATTTACCAGAAAATCTTGAACGAGTGCGATGTCGATTAACTTTGCTTCTTAGGATGGCACTGGCTATTGCTTTTCCTCTATAAAGGTTGCCCTGCTAAGTCGTTTATGTATTTTAAAACTTATGAAAATCACTCATGTATACCTTAGGTTTGCTGTTTGGAGTATCTGTTTCTGGAATTTATGGGGTGTAATGGGTTTGGCAGAAGAACCTTCTAAACCACAGGCGCCATCACAAACACAGTCCTCATCATCACCACAAACAGTCTTACCACTTGTAGAAACAGTAGAAGCTCAACCGCTCATTGCGCAAATTAAACGATTGTTAGATTTATTAGAACAAACAGGTCAACCACTTAACCAAACGGATAAACAATCATTAGAAGCGGCTATGGCAGAACCGGATTCCACAAAGGCTAGCCAACAGATTCAAAAAATTCTTGATCCTTACTGCCTTGTAGGTGTGAATATTAATCCAGAATCGCATGTGAAAGCAGCTCAAGGAGTTATAAAACCAGAGCTAGTGGAAAAAGGATGGCGTCAATTTTTGATCAAGGTTCATAACGAAGCCAGAGTGATAGCCGAATTAAACATGCAAAGTTTGGAGACTCTTTCTCTGCACGGTTCTCCAGCAGACGAGGTACGCAACCGTTGGCTGGACTACAATTGGGTAACGAGCGAGCTTCTTAAAAACCCACCGAAGCTCTCGATTAAACAACCATCCGGACCCACTTTAACTGGGCTTAGTTTGGAATATCACCTCCTTCAGCTTTATAGTCGTGATGTAGGTAAACGAGAGGCGAAATTAACTTTCACCATAGGACACGAGGAACAAAACTCTTCTTCTCAAAATATAGTAGATATTCCCTTTCAATGTTTGCCCACACAAGAACTTACATTCCATATAATCGAAGAAAACAATGAACCTGCAACGGCGGCATTTGTAATTCGTGATTCTCAAAAGCGTATCTACCCTTCACCAAGTAAGCGGATCGCACCCGATTTCTTGTTTCAATATCAAGTTTATCGTACGGATGGTGAAAAAGAAAAACTCCCTCCCGGAACTTATACCATGGAGTACTCACGAGGACCGGAATCGATTGCTAAAACTATGAATTTAACAATGGGTAACGAACCGCAAACGGCTACCTTTAAAATTGAGAGGTGGATCGATCCATCCAAACTCGGTTGGTGGTCAGGCGATCATCATATCCATGCGGCAGGCTGTGCCCATTATCAGGAACCCACCCAAGGTGTGCTCGCAGCAGATATGATCCGCCATACCATGGGCGAAGATGTCAAGGTAGGTTGCAATCTTACTTGGGGTCCCTGCTTCGATTATCAAAAGAATTTTTTTACAGGCGCGATCGATAAACTTTCGAAATATCCCTATTTATTACGATATGATATCGAGGTATCAGGATTTGGATCGCATAAATCAGGGCACCTTTGTCTTTTAAGACTGAAAGACCAAATTTATCCAGGGGGAAATTCCAAAAATCACTGGCCAACATTAGGTTTGAATACATTAAAATGGGCCAAAAAACAGGGAGCCGTAACGGGTTGTGCCCATTCTGGAATTGGTTTAAAAGTAAATAGCAAGGAGCTACCCAACTATATTATTCCAGGTTTTGATGGAATTGGCGCTAATGAGTATATTGTGAATGTAACCCATCAAGTGTCTGATCCTGATAACCAATTGGTGCCGGCAATCGATTTTATTTCTACGGTCAACACACATCCAGAAGCAGAATTAAATATTTGGTACCACACTTTAAACTGTGGCTTTCGCACACGGATTAGCGGCGAAACGGATTTCCCATGTGTGAGTGGTGAACGAGTGGGATTAGGCCGTTCTTATGTTAAACTTGATGGAAAACTAGATTTTGATGAGTGGTGCGAGGGAATTCGTAATGGGCGTTCCTATACCGGTGAAGGACGAAGTCATTTGCTAGAGTTTTCCGTTGAATCTTTATCTGATCCAGGAAAATCCATCGCTGTGGGTAAAAAAGGTAGTGAACTACAACTAGGGAACCCCGGCTCTGTTCGCCTCAAAGCGAGAGTCGCTGCTTTGCTTGGTACAACACCCGATTTAGTGATCAGGAATCGTCGGCCTGACGCAAGATCTTTTAAGCAGCTCTGGCATATTGAGCATGCTCGAATTGACGATTCTCGTGAAATACCTGTTGAAGTTATCGTTAACGGTTATCCTGTTGCTAAACAGAATATTATTGCTGATGGAAAACTCCAGGATATTTCTTTTGATATTAAGATTGAGCGGAGTAGTTGGGTTGCCTTACGTATTTTTCCATCTTCGCATACCAATCCGATTTTCGTTTTGGTTGGAGAGAAACCTATTCGAGCTTCTAAGCGCAGTGCGGATTGGTGCTTAAAAGGGGTTGATCAATGTTGGTCACAGAAAGAGCAGTTTATTAGTGATGTTGAAAAAGAGGAAGCTAAAGCGGCCTATAACCGCGCGCGCGAGGTTTACCAGAAAATCTTGAGCGAGTGCGATATCGATTAATTTTGCTTCTTAGGATGATACTAGCTATTACTTCTTCTCTATAAGAGTTGCCCTGTTAAGTCGTTTATGCATTTTAAAACTTATGAAAATCATTCACTTATACCTTAGGTTTGCCGTTTGGAGCATCTGTTTCTGGAATTTATGGGGTGTAATGGGTTTGGCAGAAGAACCTTCTAAACCACAGACACCATCACCACAAATAGCCTTACCACTTGTAGAAACAGTAGAAGCTCAACCGCTCATTGCACAAGTTAAACGATTATTAGATTTATTAGAACAAACGGGTCAACCATTAACCCAAACGGATGAGCAAGCATTAGAGACAGCTTTTGTAGAACCGGATGCCGCAAAGGCTAGCCAACAGATCCAAAAAATTCTTGATCCTTATTGTCTTGTGGGCGTGAATATCAATCCGGAATCGCGTGTGAAAGTAGCTCGGGGAGCTGCAAAATCAGAGCTAGTTGAAAAAGGATGGCGCCAATTTTTAATCAGGATTCATAATGAAGCT
>CAZNSF010000216.1:0-10467 GCA_964575565.1 uncultured Verrucomicrobiota bacterium
TTTGTGGCTCGAGAGGCTGAAAAGCTTGGATTTAGCTGGGCTTATTGGGAGTTCTGTTCCGCATACGGAGCGTATGATCCGAAAACTAAAACATGGCGAGAAACATTGAAGTCAGCGCTCATCGAATGATTTAGGTGAAGCAAAGGAACAAGGTTGCAGAGGCACAAAGACACAGAGGACCAAAGCTACAAAATACGCTAAGAAGTAAAGACACATGGGCACATAGGCACAAAGAACCAAAGGCATGAAATGAAAACATACAAGGATTTAATTGTGTGGCAAAAGGGGATGCAGTTAGTGACAGCTATTTACCAAATCACAAAAACTTTTCCTAAAGATGAAGTTTATGGTTTGGTTTCTCAAATAAGGCGTTCCGCTATTTCTATCCCAAGCAATATCGCGGAGGGATATGGAAGAAAATCAACCGGTGATTATCTGCGTTTTTTACAAATCACGATGGCTTCACTTTTTGAAATGCAGACACAATTGGAAATTGCCAAGAATTTAGAATATATCGACCGTCAGCGTTTTAATGAACTGTACGAAATGAGCAGAGAAATTGAGCGTATGCTTAGTCGCTTAATTGAAAGAATCTGCGAGAGATAAACTTTGTGCCTATGTGCCTTAGCTCCTCCACCCCTTTGCAGCTTAGTGCCTCTGTGCCTTTGCGACCTTGTGCCTTAGTTTCTTCGTCCCCTTTCTAACCCGGCAAAATGCAGGTTTTTACCGCATTCTTCGATTCAACCATCGCTTTTAAAAGAGCAGGTAATTCTTCGAGTGGCTTCTCATCGGTAATAAATTGTTTCGGCTTTACAACGCCTTTGGCAATGGCATTTAGCGCGGCGCGAACAGAAGAAGGTTTATGATGAAAAGAAGACTTGAGGGTAATTTGGTCATAATGCAAACGATTAGTATCCAAACTAATTTTTGTGCCAGCAGGGCATCCTCCAAATAAATTGACAATCCCGCCCTTTCGAACGAGTTGTATAGCCCGTTCCCACATCTCCGGTTTACCTGTTGCTTCAATCACCATATTAGGTTGTATCCCGTGGGGAATCTCGAATGAACCATCCACTGTTGCTTCAATTACTTGATCCGCACCAAGAGTACGCGCCGCATCGAGCCGGGCTTTGTGCCGTCCCACGCCAATCACCTTTAAACCTCGATGCTTAAGAAGCGCTACAAACATCAGCCCAATCGGCCCAAGACCTATCACCATGGCTGTATCGCCTTTTTTAGGTTGTGTTTCTTCAATTCCATGGATCACACAGGCCAAAGGTTCGACCATCGCTGCTTCGGCAAATGAAAGATGTTTGGGAATTTGGTAGGCATTCTTTTCCACAAAACGCGCTGGCACACGTAGATATTCCGCGTAAGCGCCGTTAATAAATTCAAGATCATCGCACAAATTTTCTTGTCCGCGTTTGCAATAATAACAAATTCCGCATGGAGCGGAGTTAGCGATTACCACACGATCGCCTATCGCGAATTTTTTACTATTGGTTTCTACAATCGTCCCCGCGCATTCATGACCAAAAACGCTGGGTGGTTTAATAATTTTGGCGTGATATCCGCGCCGATAAATTTTTAGGTCTGTGCCGCAGGTAAGCGCCGCGCCAATTTTTAAAAGAAGTTCACCTTCACTAAGGGTTGGAACTGGAACTTCTTCAATACGCACATCTTCTTTGCCATAAAGAATGGCTGCGCGCATGGTGGATGGAGTTATAACCGACTTTTTCACGGGAAAGTTTTACCACGGAGGCGCAAAGATATAGAGAAGAAAATAGAAATTTTCCAAGTTCGATGGTCATGTATTCATGGAAATTCGCCCCCATCAAGTTTTAAAACATTACCCTTTAAGGGCAGATAACCCCACAAACTCGATTTTTAGTTCATGAACCTGTCTTTGATAAGAGGCCGTGATATGCGGTGATACAACGAAGTTAGTGCCTTTAGGATAAATAGATCGAAAGACTTTTAAATTTTGAGTTTTAAAACCATCCGCATTCCACTTGCATTCAATGGCATCACACCGATCACGCCCTCGTGGAATCACAAAATCAATCTCGTGCTGTTGTTGATCTCTCCAATGATATGCTTTGGGTTGTGAAGGCAGGGATAAAAGATGTTCTAAAACCAAGTTTTCCCAAAGCAATCCACAGTCTTCTAGGCGCAGCTCGTTCCATCCTCGCGCATAACAAATAAAACCTGTATCAAATCCGTAAATTTTAGGCCGCCGGACTAGTTCTTGCTTTCCTCCGCCATGATAAGGCCGCAAAACATAAATGAGATGGGTTAGTTCTAATATTTCTAAATAATTCATGATAGTCGGTCGGCTTAATGAGCATTTTTGCGCAAGACCGCTTACTTCAACGAGTCCCGCGTTTTGACGAAGCAGTATTTCAATAAGCAAGAGAAATCCAGAACGTTTTTCGACCCGAAAAAGCTCTTGCACATCTCTTGCGTAATAAGAATCGAGCCATTCAGAATAAAATCCTTCATCGTGTTCTGAAGAAAGGAGAGCCGGGGGCAATCCGCCACGGAGCAGACGGTAACGAAGATCTTTAATCCCGAAGGCTTCCAATTCGTCGCTCAAAACGGGGAGCATGTGAACCACGCGCTTTCTTCCAGTGAGGCTATCCTTGAATTTTTGAGTAGCGGCTAGTGTTGAGGAACCTGTTGCAAGAATTTTGATTTGAGGGAAGAGGTCAGCGCCTATCTTGAGAACTAAACTAGGATCTGGAAGCTGATGAACTTCATCCAAAATAATCCGTTTTTCTGATAGCGATCCGTAAAACGCTTCTGGATCTTTAAGAAGCTCTTTTGTTCTGGGAGTGTCGCAATCAAAATATTTGGCGTTCTTTAAAGAATGCGCAAGGGTAGTCTTGCCAATTCTTCGAACACCCGAAAGCCAAACAATAGGAACTTTTTTCCAGGTTTCTTCAATTCGCTGAATCCAAAAAGGTCGGTTTATGACCATGCATTCACTCTTTACATAATCTTTAACTTTTTGTAAAGACTATTTATGCCTATATTAGCCCTATAACAAATTTCAATCCAAGGAAACTGGGGCGAATGTGTTCGGGTTAACCCGTAAATGTCATTATTAAATTACTCGGACTAACCTTTGGATTGATGATAAAAATTGCTCTGATAAACATTATGCATTTTATGACACGTTTTACGATTGAATCCCAATAGGCCTGTCTCGCCATAGCTTTATGCGGAGGCAGATGTTTAGACGGACTCTCCCGAGCTGCCTTTAGAAATTAAGCGGCGTCTTAACCTCGATGATCACTCGAGCGGCTGAAATAATCCCGCTTAGAATCTCTTTTGTCCTTTACTCACGCGGGCTTAATAGGGGTTAGGCCACGGTGTTCTCATCTCTAAATAATCTCTCCAAACTTGTCCTCAACATTGGCGAGGACTTCGCAATCACAATAGCCGCCGTGCTCGCGAAGCCAAGGAACAACACGCTCAACGTCCAGCCCACGCTTCTGCAAAAACTCAGTGGTTAGTCGCAGCGTGTGGTCACAACCCGACTCACTCTCTTGGTCGAGGTGGTCGAACAACTCGCGCAAGTCTTGGGGAGGCATTGGAAGCGAAGCCGTGAGCTTCTGGCGCTCCTGCTCGCGCCATGCCTTCTTCAACTCGTCTTTGCGTGGGTCTTTACTCATGGCGTGTGCGAAGCCGCCTAACATATATTATACAAACGATTTTCTGCCTTATAAGGCAGAAAAATGTTATGGTTTCTACATAACCTATTAATTTCTAATAGGTTATGGAAAACCCCGAAAAATATTGAATTGGCAAAGACAAAATGGCTTGGTTTTTGAATATCTATGGAACTAAAACTCTTTGATTGTGTTCGAGATATCATATGTTTAAAACATCGCTCAATCTATACAGGATAAACTTATTCTTCGGCTGGGGGAAGCTCAAACCGTCCTGCGACAATACCCGGAACAGTGATATCTTCATCCAACTCTTGCCATCGAAGCGCGTAGCCGTTCAATCGAACTTTTACTTTCTTAAGTTGATTAACCGTGGCTTGTTTTAAAATTCGAAAACGGTTTGCAGGGAATCCCACAATGCGACCATCTGTAAGTTCAACAAAAATAGTTCTCTTCTCTGCCCATGCGCGCACAGCAATCGGCTCAACCGCAGTCTCTTGTTCAACGTGGATGGAACTCATGATATTTGGATATTAACAAATCTTGATGTTCAAAGATTAATTGCTCAATAGGGTCATAACAGATTCTCTCACAAAAAAGTTTTACCACGGAGGCACGGAGATATAGAGAAGAAAATAGAAATTTCTCTTTTTGGCCATTCCAGATTAAAAGGGCATGATAAAAACTGGTGTGTGAACGATCAAGCTGAGCGATGGCCGCCCCGGCCATTCGCTCCAGCGTTTGGTTCGGCATTTCGTTTTGTAATAACCATCAGACCCGTTGACCAACAGAGTTTGGTCACGATCAAATCCATTCTGTTTTCCAAATCCGATATCAGTTTAGGAACTTTCGGAGCATGACCCTCGGGCCAGTTTGGTTGCGGAAGTAAATCATCAATGATGTACAGTCCTCCCGGCTTGAGAAGGGCAAGAGCTTGGTCGAGGTTCGTGAACTTGCCTGGCCACGTGTCAGCAAATATGAAATCGTAAAGCGGTAGATTCGATTGAGATAAGAATCGCGCTCCGTCAGTAACATGAAACTTGACGCGACGATCCTTCCCAAGAAATTCACGTGCGACAGCGACCCATTGCTCCTCAGAATCAAGGGAGTCGAGCTGACTTGAGGAGTCCATACCTGAAAGAATCCAAGCCGTGCTGAGACCTGTGCCAGTGCCCAACTCAAGAAATCGACCGGCGGGTTTGCTCGCTGCCAATGTAGCAAGCATAGATCCGGTCTGTAAGTCCGAAGCCATGCCGAAGCCCATATCTCGCGATCTCTGCGCGATTTTGTGCCAGACTTCCGGCGTGTTTCGAATATCAGTGTCAGTCAACATGGTTTTCTGCCGAACTTGTCATTATATAGTTTTCCGTATTTTCAGGAAACAAGTAAAACATGGCGATAAAAACTTAGGTAAATCAACTCAAAACATGGTTAAAAATGGGTTGTGATCCATATTTGTATGGCTATTATCTATATTATACCGACCGAGTGATAATTCGGTGAAATCATTATCCAGCTTGGAAGAGAATTCTATTTCATTTTCACCGCGCGGATATTCCAGATCGTTTTACAGTACTCCATAATAGCGCGATCGGAGGAAAACTTTCCGATGCGCGCGACATTCAGAATCGACATCCGTGTCCAAAGGGCAATATCACGATAGGCGGCGCTAACCTTCGCTTGGCATTCGGCATAAGACTGAAAATCCTTTAGTACAAAATAAGGATCGTAATTCCAAAGTGAGTCCAATAATGGCGTAAATAATTTCCGATCGCCTTGGGAAAACGCGCCCGCGCCAATCGCCTCCAACACCTGGCGCAAGGCCGGATTGTTTTCGCAAACAAGATGCGGCCGATAGCCATCCTTACGGGCTTGAGCAACATCTTCAACGGTAAGGCCGAAAAGAAAAAAGTTTTCCGCCCCAACCTCCTCTTGAATTTCGACATTTGCCCCATCCAAAGTGCCGATGGTAAGCGCGCCATTGATGGCAAACTTCATATTTCCAGTTCCAGAAGCCTCGAGGCCGGCAGTGGAAATTTGTTCCGATAAATCGGCTCCGGGATAAACCCATTGAGCGCTCTTGACATTAAAATTCGGCACAAAAACCACTTGCAACCGTCCAGCCATATCAGGATCGTTATTGATGATATCAGCCACGGAATTAATCAATTTAATAATAAGCTTGGCCATCCAGTAACCCGGAGCCGCCTTGCCCGCAAAAATGAAGGCGCGCGGAGTAACATCCATCTCCGGATTTTGTTTAAGCTGCTGATAAAGGTGGATGATATGGAGAATATTTAAGTGCTGGCGTTTGTACTCATGGATGCGTTTAACATGGATATCAAATAGAGCTTTTGGATTCAAATGAACGCCGGTTCTTTCCGCGATGGCACGGGCCAAATCCACCTTGGCCTGGTGCTTTACCTGCCGCCATTTTTCCTGGAAATCTTTGTGGTCGGCCAATGTTTCGAGGTGTCGTAACTGCGGCAGATCACACAGCCATTCATCTCCGCCAAGAGCATCGCTGATCAGCGCCGCCAGGCGCGGGTTGCTTAATGCCAGAAAACGACGGGGGGTGACCCCATTGGTAACGTTGTAAAATTTCTCCGGCCAAAGCTCGTAGAAATCCCGCATCACATCCTTCTTCAGCAAGTCAGAATGCAGGCGGGCAACTCCATTGATTGCGTGGCTGCCGACCCCCGCCAGATGCGCCATGCGGACAAATCGCGGCCCTGATTCATCAATTAAAGACAAGCGAGCTATGCGCGCCTCATCTCCAGGATACCGGGCTCGCGCTTCATCGAGGAAATGGCGATTGATCTCATAAATGATTTCGAGATGTCGCGGCAGGATGGATTGAAAAAGCGGGAGAGGCCATTTCTCCAACGCCTCCGGCAGAAGTGTGTGGTTGGTGTACGCAAAGGTTTTTCGGACAATTTCCCAGGCAGGCTCCCAATCCATATCGTGTTCATCCACCAATAAACGCATGAGTTCGGCGATGGCGATTGAAGGATGTGTATCATTCAATTGAACGGCGAATTTTTCGTGGAATTGATGTAGGTTCTTTTTCCCCTGAAAATAAAGGCGGATCATATCCTGCAATGAACAGGTTACAAAAAAGAATTGTTGCATCAGGCGCAGGCGTTTGCCGGATATGGGTTCATCATTGGGATAAAGAACTTTGCTGATCGTTTCGGAATCTACTTTTTGGGTCACCGCACCGTAATAGTCGCCGACATTGAACGCCTGAAAATCAAATGATTGGGCTGCTTCGGCCTTCCAGAGCCGCAACAAGCTGGCGCTTTTTACGCCGTAGCCGGAGATTGCCGTATCGCAGGCAATACCGCGCACCACCTGATTGGGAATCCATCGCGCGCGATAACGCCCCTGTTTATCACGGTAATGTTCTGTGTGACCGCCCATCGGAACATCGAAAGCAATTTCCGGACGCAAAATTTCCCATGGGTTTCCAAAGTGCAACCATTTATCGGTAATTTCCTGTTGCCAGCCATTGCGGATCGTCTGATTAAAAATGCCGAATTCATAACGAATGCCATAACCAATGGATGGGATTTGCAAGGTGGCAAGTGAATCCATAAAACAGGCAGCCAGACGCCCAAGTCCGCCGTTGCCAAGCCCAGGTTCCTCTTCCTGACTAAGCAGATCATCAAGATTCAGGTTCATTTTATTGAGGGCTTCTCTGACCGGTTGCATCAGACCAAGATTGAGAAGGTTGTTGCCAAGATGCGGACCGGGGAGATATTCGGCTGATAAATAGCAAATGGTGCGACTTTGTTGCTCTTTGTAGGTAGCGGCAGTCTCGATCCAGTTTTTCAGCAAACGATCGCGGATGGTATAAGCAAGGGCCTGGTAATAATCATTCGGAGTGGCAACATCGGGGAAACGCCCCTGAACGAAAAACAGGTTATCCAATAATCCCTGTTTAAGAGCTTCGATGCTGATCCCCGTGCGGGGAGCTTCTCGGGAAGCTTCTGTGTTTGAGGCCATGGGTTATTGAAATTTTATACCGAGCACATATGGAAAGTTTTGTTTCGCTTCATTCGCCTCTGAAACAACGATCAATCATTCAAATACCAAATCTATTTTAGTAATTCCAATCTTTTTACCCAAAAACCGAAATTTCGGGCATCCTTTCGGTTTTTGGTTAAACCCAAATTTTTCATTAGGAATTAAGGTTTAAGCGGCCAGATTGTAGGCTAAAAGAGCCGTGCGAAAAGCGGCTTCTGTGACAAAAAAGTTTTACCACGGCGCGAAGATACCTATGAAAAAATAAAGTGGAAACTTTTCACGATAAGAAGCAATAGCAACACGTAACCCATATTGATCAGTTATTTTGATTTTTATTCGTCAGAATAAACATTCCATTGGACGGGCAACGAAAAATTTGGTGTCTGAATCAAACGTTTTAAATCCTGAAGATCTTTTTCTGAAGCTACAGTGCCAGTGACACGGAGTCCATCATTGGCAGTATATTCGTATAATTTGATGTTGGCGAAACGATGCTCTTCAGTTAACACCGGTAAGATATACTCGATATGTTTGCGCACAAGACGGAAACGCGCTCTTTGAATTCCTCCAGCACTATATGGAAAAAAGAAGTCAAGCGTCATAAGAAAAACCAACAGAAGAACCGGAACAAGCAAAGCCTTTAAAACTCTATGACGATTAATTATTATCATGCGCCTGAATATACAAGCCGTTTCCCATCCCGTCCATCTTCCTTTTTCACTGTAGGATGAACCTACTTTATAAAACTTATTTTGTCTACAGACATCAGGTATTAAAACCCTCGAATTACTGGCAAAAAAGAGATCCATTGTCATATTGTTAATTAACAATATGACAATATAAATGCTAGAGAAGAAAATGCTGTATATAGAAAACTTCTCTGCGATCTCTGCGAGAAATCTCTAATTGTTCGGTTTAATTAATACTTTTAATGAATCCTCTGTAGGATGAGTTGCTAAATGAAAGGCTTCTTTAATTCTGGCAAGCGGATAACGATGGCTAATAAATGGCGCAACTTTTAATTTTCTCGAAAAAATAAGCCGAGCTACTTCTTTTTGCACGTCAATCGAAGCGCTATAACTTCCAAGAATAACTTTATCCTCCACACACACCGTGCCTGCATCCATCGCAACAAAATCGCCTCTCTTCGTATGAGCAAATAATAATATCTTCCCACCGGGACGCGTCACGTTTAATGCTTGTTGAAAAGCTTTCTCGGATGCCACAGCTAAGATAGCTGCATCGGCTCCTCTACCTCGAGCAACCTTTTGTAATTGTTTACTAAATTTTGGTGAACGTGGATCGCCTGCAAAATCTGCTCCGAGTTTAAGCGCTAATTTTCGTCGGCGCGCCATTAAATCGAGCCCGAAAACTTTTCCTCCGCGTATTTTGATGAGCTGCGTTAAAATGAGTCCGATAGGGCCTTGGCCAAAAATTAAAACCCAATCACCTTTTCTTAACCCCAAACGATCTACACCTTTTAGGCAGGTATTGACTGGTTCCATAAAACTAGCTTCCTCGAGTGATATGTTTTTTGGAACACGAACCATGCCTTTTTGAACAATCCAACTCATTACTCGAATCTTTTGGGCAAAGCCGCCGCCTGCGGGTTCAAAACCGGCCGTGGTTCCTGTGCGTTTATAAACGGGGCACTGCGCGTATTCTTGCCGATCACAATAAAAACATTTGCCACATGGAATGTGGTGGAACACAGCAACGCGGTCGCCCACTTTCCAATCTTTGACTCCTTTGCCAAGAGCTTCGATGACCCCTGCCATTTCGTGACCGAAAACGCGCGGAGGCGGTACTAAACCATATTCAACTTTCTTTAAATCGGTGGCACATACTCCACAAGTATCGATTCGCACAAGCGCCTCGCCTTTACCAATGGCAGGCGTAGGAATCGTTTCCACACGCACCTTCTGTTTCCCGCGATAGACAGCAGCTAACATAGAATTAGTAGAAGTTTATCCATCACTTATTTAAGTAGTACTTGCTAATTTGTAACCTACTCCATGGATAGTCACCAGATGTTTTGGGTTTGATGCAGAATCGCCTAATTTTTTGCGGAGTTGAACAATCGTTTGATCGAGCGTACGGGTCGTTCCAAAATATTCATAGCCCCAAACCTCACTAAGCAATTTATCCCTCGAAAGAACTTCACCAGGATGCTCATTGAAAAGCTGTAAAAGTTTTAACTCTTTAGCCGTAAGCTCTTCTACCTCCTTACCCCGCCGAATTTGAAATGTCTTTGGATCTATCATCGCTTTGCCGACCTGAAAAAGACTGTCTCTCTTCGGAACCATCTCTTTTGCTTGAACCCGCCGCAACAAAGCCTGGATACGCGCCATAAGTTCACGCACACCAAAGGGTTTGGTCACATAATCATCAGCGCCTAAATCCAAACCGATCACCTTATCCATCTCTTGACCTTTTGCAGTAAGCATCAGAATCGGTGTTTTTACTTTTTTCTGGCGCAATTCCTTGCATACATCATAACCATTGGCGCCAGGCAACATAATATCGAGAAGGATGAGTGATGGCCGATGTTTTTCTACGGCTTTGAGGGCGTGATCGCCTCGCTCACAAGTGGCTACTTCGAATTGCTCGCTTTTAAGAAGTTCCTCGAGTCCCATTCGAATATGCGGATCATCTTCGATTACAAGAATTTTTGTTTTCATTACATTTTATGGTGTTTCTCATACAGTGATCACAGTGCTCACAGAGGTTTCTCCGCGAAAAAATATTTAGCCTTCATCTTTCA
>CAZNSF010000217.1:0-2718 GCA_964575565.1 uncultured Verrucomicrobiota bacterium
CCTTCACTTCGTTCAGGATGACAAACAAAAATATGATTAAAGATTTTACAGGGAAACACTACGCGTCCAGAACGCACGAGAAGATGAAAGAGGTTCTGATGGACCCGAATGCGAATGGACCAGAGATTCATTACCATATGATTCGGGGCGGTAATAATCAGAATGTTACGGTTTGGGAACCAGGAAAAGTTGGCGATGGATATATAAAGACCTATGGTCATTATCACGTTGGCGATATATCTGAAACCTATCGGGTTTTATACGGCGAGGGAATCGCAGTGGTACAAAAGCGAGTGACTGGAGCTGATGGTACGCCTATCGATGATGAGGTCGAGGGCATTTATGTTGTGCATGTTATGCCCGGTGATGCCCTCTACATGCCCAGTGGTTGGGGCCATTTGGTTGCCAACATAGGTGACGGATTTTTGGTAACTATTGACGATAGTCCGGTGAGTTTCGATAAAGTTGATCCGGTTTCTTTACCAGGGCATGCGGATTATGAGGCTGTAAAAAGAATGAGGGGGTTTTGTTACTACATTGTAGAAAAAGACGGAAAGCCGGCTTTAGTTAAAAATCCGAGGTATAAAAAGGTTCCGGAAATTGAGATTATTGAGGCAGGTGAATATCCGCTGAAGAAAAACGATCCATAAATTGTCATTGCGAGGACTCCGATGACCATCGGAGGACGTGGCAATCTATACTGTAAAGATTCCCACGGTCACTTCGTTCCCTCGGAATGACTATACAATGTTCGGATAAAGGTCTTCCAGTTTAGGATTTATTTGTTTTTCTCTTTCGATTGCGGATTTGGGGTCAGAGAAAATTTCGTAATAAATCAAATAATGAACATTGTATTTTTGAGTAAACCCTTTAGCTAAGTTTTGTTTGTGTTCCCGAATTCTTCTTTTTAAGTTGTTAGTAACTCCAACATATAAAACGTTTCTTTTAAAATTGCTCATAATGTAGATATAATACGCTTTGAACATAAACAAATTATATTAGCAAGATTGCCACGTTCCGTAAAACGGGACTCGCAATGACTAGGATAAGATTGCCACTCCGCCAGTTGGCGGATCGCAATGACGGAAGGAGGAGGAAGTGTGCGGAATCTTTGGGTACGTTGGTCGCAGGACTGACGCGGCTAAAATTGTTTTTGAGGGACTTAAGCGACTTGAATATCGCGGTTATGATTCGTGGGGCGTTGCAACAAGAAACTGGAAACAAGAAACTGGAAACACGATCTTTGTTGAAAAGCATGTAGGGAAGATCGGTGATGCGGAACTGTCAATCGTCGATCGTCCATCGACTATCGCCTTAGGTCATACAAGATGGGCGACGCATGGCGGAGTAACCGTGGCAAATGCCCACCCACACTTGGACTGTACAGGTCAGATTGCCGTTGTTCACAATGGAATTGTAGAAAATTATTTAGAGCTTAAGAAACAACTATCCAAAAAACACAAGCTTGTTTCACAAACGGATACTGAGTTTATAGTTCATCTCATCGAAGACGAATTAGGGGTTCAACCCCTAATAGGGGTCGGACCCCTACTAAAGGAGGTTGTCAGAAAAGTATTTTTAGAGCTTAAAGGATTAAACGCTATTGTCGTTTTGGCGGGCGATGAGATAGTTGCTGCTAAAAATGGATCGCCTTTGGTTTTGGGCATTGGGAAAGGCGAGAATTTTATTGCTTCCGATGCGGCGGCACTTTTACCACACACGAAACGCGTAATTTTCGTTGGTGATGATCAGTTAGTGCAGATAAAGCCTGGTGCGGTAGATGTTTTAGATTTGCAATCGGGTAAAAAAGTCGCCTTAAAGATTGAAACTTTAGCATGGAAAGCACAGGAAGCAGAGCGAGGAAAATTTGCCCACTTTATGCTCAAGGAAATCTATGAGCAGCCTCAAGTTTTAAGAAATATTGCTGAAAATTATATTGAAGAGATTAATGAACTTTGTAAGCTTATCAAAGAGGCCCACGGGACTTTTTTAATTGGAGCTGGGACTGCTTTTCATGCTTGTCTTTTCGGTTCCTATCTTTTTTCCAAACTAGCCAAGCAACACGTTAATACAATAGTTGCTTCTGAATTTAATTACTTGGAAGATTTTTTGGGTAAGAATAGTCTTGTAATTGCTCTTTCTCAATCTGGAGAGACAATCGATGTGATCGAGCCTCTAAAGATTGCCAAAGAAAAAGGAGCAACTGTGGTTGGTATTGTTAATAACTTAGGTTCGACAATTTGGCAAATGGCAGATTACAAGATACTTCTTGGAGCCGGCCCGGAGATAGCAGTGGCATCGACAAAAGCATATATTGCCAAATTGGCGATGCTGCTTTTAACAGTTTATGGCTTAATGGGGAAGTTTACGGAGGGAAGGAAACTTCTTTCTATGGCGGCAGATGAGGTTGAAAGGATTCTTTTTGAGCAGACGGATGAGTTTAAAAAAATCGCTAAGGTTTTGGTAAGACATGATCATATCTTTACAATTGGCAGGGGATTATCCTATCAATCTGCATTGGAAGCGGCTCTAAAGATGAAGGAAGTAAGTTATGTTCACACCGAGGGTTTAGCTGGTGGAGAATTGAAGCATGGACCAATTGCCCTGATCTCGAAAGGCACGCCTTGTATTGTGTTTGCTCCAAATGATGAGACCCATGATTCGATCATTTCCAATGCCACGGAGATTAAAGCAAGAGGAGGGTTGATAATTGGGGTG
>CAZNSF010000218.1:0-2939 GCA_964575565.1 uncultured Verrucomicrobiota bacterium
CGACAAGAATCCCCTTCTCATCATGAAAAAGATTTTGCAACACAAGATCATCCCTTTAGAAAAGAATTGCGTGAACATCTAGAAAATCTTACACCGGAACAAATAGCTCAACTCCAGGAATTAAAAGCTAGGACTAAAGATATGGCACCAGAGCAATTCCGAGAAGAACTTGCCAAGCTTCCATTTCTCCAAAATTTACCTCCGGAACAACGCGAAGCGGCAATGGAACACCTTCAGCAAAAATTTCTTGAGCACAAAGAGAAAACTGCCTCCATGGAGGGACCGCGTTTAAAAGAGTTCCGGGAACACTTCGAAAACTTATCTCCTGAAGAGAAACAGCAAATCCAAGAATTTAAAAAAAGAGCTAAAGAGATGACCCCCGAACAACGGCGCGAAGAAGCCGCTAAACTCCCCTTGATTAAAGATTTAACGCCTGAAGAACGGCAAACACTCAGAAAACATCTTCAGAATCTACAAGAGATGCACCCTGAAAAGCGGGAAAAGATCCTTAAGAATCTTGATCGTTGGGAAAAATTAGGTCCTGAAGAACGCGAAGAACTCCGCCATCGCTTTAAAGATAAATTCGCCCCGGAAGGAACAGAAAAAACAAAAGCTCAAGAAGAGCCTCGTTCTTTACAACGCCCCCTTCATCCATTAGAACGTTAAGACCTTAGTTTTTGCTTGCGACTTTGATTCTCTTAAGGTCATAATTGGGATTCTCCATTATGAACCAAGAAGAATTCCAAAGCTATGTTGCATCAGGCCGTCTTACACAAAATCAAGTTAAAAAACTTCTCTTGCTTGGGCCTGGAGCTTATTGTTTTCATCGCAGTTGGGGATTCGGCAAAGTGCATTCGTTCGACCATGTCTTAGGACAAATCTTAATCGATTTTTTACGGAAACCGCAACATTCCATGCAGCTGGCTTATGCTGTGGAATCCCTTACTGTTATCCCTGCTGACCACATCCTTGCTTTAAAAGCATCTGATATTAATAATCTTAAAATTTTAGCTGAAAAGGATCCTGCACAAGTAATTCGAACCTTCGCCAATAGTTTTGGCGAAACTGCGATCATGGAACGTCTGGAGTCCACTTTGTGCAGCGAAGTGGTTCCTACAGCAAATTGGAAAAAATGGTTATCTGGAGCTAAACGGGCGTGTAAGAAAGATAACCGCATCTCTTGGCCGACTCGTAAGAATGAACCCATTCGGGTCCTTGAAAAACCTGAGACAGCTACCGATGCTCTATTGGCTCGTCTTTTAAAGGCACGCTCCTTAACAGATCTTCTTGCTATAGCCGAAGAAGTTTTAAAGAAAGCCGGTAAATCTGCTGATTTAAAGTTGTTAATTCCAGAAATTATCAAAACCCTTGATGAACATATTACTGCTAATCGTGATAAAAACCCTTCAGCATTGATCGAAGCTATTTGGATTCGAGATGATTTAGTAAAGTTAGCAGATACAAAGGTTTCGCCAGTTAGCCTCCAATCTTTAGTGCAAGAAATCCATAATGTGCACCAACTGGTTTCTGATATTTCGACCCATCGTCAACGTCATATTTTCCCGCTGATTAAACAGAGTTTTCCTGATTGGGAACAACGTATCAAAACATTGATTCACACCTCTGGCGGTAAGTTGCTGGCAGAGATTATCAGTTTTCTAATAGCCGAAGGCAAAGAAGACGATTTACAGGAACTTTTCGAACGTAGCCTTCGTGAACATCGGGCGGGTCCTGACCCCATCATTTGGCTTTGTAAAAACAGGGAAGAACCTGCTTATGCCAAATGGCTGCCTCCTCTGATTAATAGTCGGTTGTTGTCGGCTATCCTTCATCAATTAGAAGTAGCTGCCTTGGAAGCGGGTGGACGCCGTAAAAACCCATTATCCGAACTGCTCTTAAGTGATTCTTCGCTTATTGCCGATCTTGTACGAGCAAGCGACGCTGAAGAAACACGTGATCTCGGTAAAAGCATTCTATTAAACCCTGCTATTGAGGAGCTTGATAAACGTTCGCTGATGGCTCGTTTAATTAAAGTTTCGCCATCAGTACAATCTCTCCTTGTCTCTAATCAGCAATCGCAAACAGAGACCCTTCTAGTTTCGTGGGAAAGCCTAGAACGTCGCAAAAACGAATACGAAGAAATTGTTAATAAAAAAATTCCAGAAAATTCTCGTGAAATTGCTTTGGCTAGAAGTTATGGCGATCTTCGAGAAAATCATGAGTTTAAGGCAGCTAAAGAAATGCAAACCGTGCTGATGCGCCAAAAAGCGGAATTAGAACAAATGCTTGCTCGCGCCCGTGGCACCGATTTTTATAAGCCGGATACTTCTAGCGTAAATATTGGCACACGCGTTGTCTTACAACTTTTGGGCCCTAAGGGTTCCCAGGAAGAATACACCATTTTAGGTGCATGGGATAGCGACCCAGAAAAGGGAATTGTCTCCTACCAAGCTGCTTTGGCTGTAGCGATGATAGGTAAAAAAATCGGCGACCAAGCCATTCTCCCAGGCGATCAAGGTGAACGTAAAGTAAAAATTATAAGCATTGAACCTGCTTTCCAGGAAAATGATGCCCCGCTAGCTACCACTCCAACAATGGAACAGCAAGTGAGCGTTTAAGTCGCCTTGTTTCTCTTGCAGAAATCTGGAAGGGTTCCTGTTTCAAAGCTTGGTAGTCTATGGATCTCTTTTTATGACTAAAATTCGAAATATCAAAGCGCGCGAAATCCTAGATTCTCGTGGTAATCCAACTGTAGAAGCCGAAATAACACTTTCTTCCGGAGCCAAAGGGCGTGCCATAGTGCCTTCCGGAGCCAGCACTGGCCAACATGAAGCATTAGAATTACGCGATCGTGACCCTCGCCGTTATCTTGGCAAAGGAGTAAGAAAGGCTGTGGAAAATATCCATAAAAAAATTGCCCCTGCTCTTAAAGGACGCGA
>CAZNSF010000219.1:0-4750 GCA_964575565.1 uncultured Verrucomicrobiota bacterium
CTTTAGTTGTTGCTGGTCTTCTTATCGTTATTTTCGCCATCATGGCTACATTGGCTATACGTTACAGGAAGATAGGTCCCAATCAAGTGCTTGTCATTTCCGGTGTAGGCCATCGATACGTGGATCCCGATGGTACAGTACAAAGACGTGGTTTCCGTATTGTAAAAGGTGGAGGCGCTTTTATCTGGCCGGTTGTCGAAAAAGTCGATGTTCTTTCGCTCGAACTACTGACAATCGACGTGCAAACACCGGAGGTTTATACTAGTAAAGGCGTGCCTGTCCGTGTCGATGGTGTAGCACAAGTTAAAGTAAAAGGTGATGATATTTCCATTGCGACTGCAGCCGAACAATTTTTAAGCAAAAACCAAGAAGAAATTAAGAGTGTTGCCACACAAACCTTGGAAGGTCACTTACGCGCGATTCTTGGCACCATGACCGTCGAAGATATTTACCAAAACCGTGATGCCTTTGCTTCCAAAGTACAAGAGGTGGCTGCCGGTGATATGGCTAATATGGGTCTGGGTATTGTTAGCTTTACAATCCGTGATATTAAAGATAGCCAAGGATATCTCGAAGCTCTCGGTAAGCCGCGGATTGCTCAAGTAAAACGGGATGCTCAAATCGCCCAAGCAGAGGCCGATCGTGATACCATGATTCGCTCTTCGGTAGCACAGCAAGAGGGGCAGGAAGCTAAGTTTGGCGCGGATACTAAAATTGCTGATGCTCAACGCGCTTACCAAATGCAGGTTGCGGATTTTCAATCTTCCGTCAATCAGAGGAAGGCCGAATCTGATCTCTCTTACGATTTACAGAAGTTTAAAACAGGGCAGCTCGTCAAAGCCGAAGAAATTCAGGTTAGTATCATAGAAAAACAAAAGCAGATTGAATTACAACAACAAGAAATTTTGCGTAAACAAAAAGAGCTCGAAGCGAATGTTCAAAAACCTGCCGATGCAGAACGTTATAGAGTCGAAACCATCGCAAATGCAACCAAGTACCAACTCGAGGCCGAATCTGCAGGTGCTGCCTACGCTGCTAAGGCAAAAGGTTTCGCTGCCGCCGAAGTAGTTCAAACCACTGGAGCCGCCGAGGCCGAAGCCAACAAGGCGCGCGGTCTTGCAGAAGCATCTATTATCGAAGCACAAGGTAATGCAACCGCCGCTGCTATGAAACAAAAAGCTGATGCCTTTAAACAATACAACGAAGCTGCCGTGATCGAAATGATTGTGCGAATAATGCCTGATCTTGCCGGCAGAATCAGTGAGCCTCTATCTAAAACCGAGAAGATTGTAATTATCAATAGCGGTAATGGTGTCGGAGGCGGCGCTAGCAAATTGACTGGCGATGTTACCCAAATTATTAGCCAGCTGCCACCTGTGCTTGAAAGTTTAACTGGCATTAAGTTCGAAAAATTATTGGAACAAGTCCCTGCGCTTAAAAGCGCTATGGGCAAGGAGAAATCTTAGTTCTAGAAAAAACAGACCTCCTCCATCTCCCCCTTGCCAAGGGGGAGAGTAAGAGGAGGTGAATTTCCATTCATCTAGATATCGTGGTGAACATACTTTCAGCCAATCATCGCTGATATTTAAAAATCTAAAAGTCATGCGGCTTTTTGAAGCTATTCTCGAAGCTAATCACCGAGCAATTTTCGGTGATCAAAATGTTGGGGTACAACCGGCTGATTTTGCCGATGCATTGCCTGTAATTGCTCTTACCTGTGTCGACCCTCGCCTAAATCCCCTAATGCCGGAAGTGCTTGGAGTACGAGAAGAAGATTTCATTTGGTTACGTAATGCGGGCAATATTATCACGGAACCCTTAAGTAGTACCATGCGCTCATTGGCATTAGCCTGTGCGGTAAAAGGCGGCAAAGAAATTGCCGTCATTGGCCATACGGATTGTCGCATCTGCCAAACTTCGATGATGGATCTATTGAACCGTTTTCAAGCCCTCGGCATTCAACGTTCTTCTTTGCCAGAAAACCTTACGGAATTTCTCGGTTTATTTGCCAGTGAACGGCAAAATGTGATTAAGGCCGCAGATATTGTTCGAAGGAGTCCTTTGATTGGTCCTAAAATTCCTGTGCATGGGTTACTTGTAGATATTACAACAGGCAGCTTAGAATGGTTGGTCAATGGTTACCAAACTTTGGGCGCGCCCATTGTAGAGCCGAGTCGCCTTTCTAAACAGATTGGCGCAGCAGAAAATATGGTATCTAAATTAACCGGCTTTAATCTCGATGAAATCAAATTCCAGGAAACAAAAGTCGGCGAAATTATTTCCAAAATCCAAGAATGGATACCTCAAAGTCCATCACTCATCGAAGAATCTGCTAAACCCTCTGGAGAAATTGAAATAGAATTGGAACCTCTGCCTCCTAAAAAAATTCCTCCTCCCATCATCACTCAACCTAAGCCATCCTTTAAAAAAATGAAGAAAGGGAAAGAATACCCACTCCATTGGTCAGATATAAAAAGTGAGATCGACAAAATGCGCCATCTACTTTAAAAGCTTTCCTTTTTGCTTGGGAATTTTCCTTCGCGCACATCTCGGCTGTAATGCTCAAAAGCACGGCGCATCGTACTGCCCAATTCCGCATACCTTCGAGCAGCTCTCGGTGTTAACCATGTTTGTAGACCCAATAAATCACTCGTCACCAGAATTTGCCCATCACATTTTGACCCAGAACCGATTCCGACTGTAGGGATCGAGGCGAGTTTTGTTAATTGCCCAGCAACATCTGCACGGACATATTCTAAGATACATGCAAAGGCACCAGCCTTTTCTATAGCACGTAAATCTTTTTTAAGCTGCTGAATCTGCTGGTGGTTTTTCCCCTGAACCCGATATCCTCCTTCGCGCAAGATACTTTGGGGTAACAAACCAATATGTGCCATTACAGGAATTCCAGCATTGACGATCGCTTTAATTTTTTCGCTTTGTGATTCGCCTCCCTCCAGCTTTACGGCATCGGCGTTGCCTTCGCGAATAAATCGCACGGCGTTCCGAACCGCTTGCACTGTAGATTCTTGATACGAACCGAAAGGCATGTCTGCAATCACAAGCGCCGATGGTTTTGCGCGAGTGACCGCTTTTACATGGTGCACCATCTCGCGCATGGTCACCGAAACAGTATTTTCATAACCAAGAATGGTTGTGCCCAACGAATCGCCCACTAAGATTAGATCAACCCCGGCCGCATCAAGAAGCTTTGCTGTAATAAAATCAGCCGCTGTAAGCGCAGCAATTTTGGCGCCAGATTTTTTCATGGCGCGAATGGTGCTTGGTGTAACTTTTTTATGATTAGAATTCATTTTAATTTCAAAGGCCACTGATGAACACGGACATACACGGACAACGGAACTCTATGGCAATTAGCTATCTGTGTTCATCTGTGGCGCTTACTGTAGCGTGTTTTTATAAAGCCTTACATCGCCAGCATCATCTAATAAAGCTAAAAGAGTTTTTACTGTTTGCCTCGAACCTGGAAGAATTAAATCAGGGCGAATCTCACAAAGAGGCTGCAAAACAAAGCGCCGCTCCAACATCCGTGGATGAGGGAGAGTTAACTCCTCGGTCTGTAAAATAAGATCACCGGCATAAAGTAAATCCATATCCAACGGCCGCGGCGTATTTTTTTGGTAAGTTTCCGGTCGACCTTGTTGTTTTTCGAACTCCCTCATCTCTCGAAGTAAACGAAGTAACGCAGACGGATCCTTCTGGTAAGTTATCTCGCAAACTGCATTAAAAAAAGATGGTGATCCTTTGGGACATCCTATCGGTTTAGTTTCGTAAACACATGAGTATCGTACAGGATCCTTGGAAATTGTTTCTAAGTAAGAAAGCGCCGCGCGTAAATGCCCCAACCGATCTCCTTGGTTAGAACCAAGAGCCACACCTACAGGAAACAAATCCACCACAAGTTAAAATCCTCCCCTCCTTACCAAGGAGGGGCAGGGGGAGGTCGATGTTTTTAGAACCTCCTCTAACTCCTCCTTGGTAAGGAGGAGAATTTTTTTGGATGCGCACAATTTCATGAAGGCTCTTGGGCAACTTGCAACCCCAGCACATCCTGCATTTGATAGAGTCCTGGTGAAGCGTTCGCAGCCCATTTGGCAGCGCGCAAAGCGCCTCTGGCAAAAATATCTCGTGAATTTGCTTTGTGGGTTACTTCGATTGTTTCGCCTTCACCAGCAAAAATCACTGTGTGTTCACCTACGAAATCACCGCCGCGAATAGAATGCATCCCAATTTCGTCGGCTGTTCTCCCATCATGATCTCCATGGCGCCCATATTTGACGATATCAAGATCTAGTTTGTCTTTAGCTTTAGCGATGATTTCAGCTAAGTGCGCTGCAGTACCGCTTGGAGAATCTTTTTTGTGACGATGATGTTTCTCGATAATTTCCACATCGAAACCTTCGCCAAGCACAGAACTAACCATTTGGGTAAGAGTAAAAAGGAGGTTTACACCTATGCTCATATTCGGAGTCATTACAACAGGAATCGTTTTAGAAGCAGCGATGATCACATCGCGCTCTTTGTCGACATACTGTTCTTCGAGACGTGGATGCAACGCTAATTCTTTGTTTACATCCAATCCTAATTCCCAATCTTCTGAGAGCACCTTGTTGTGATAATTGGTGATATCAATGTCTGTATACGCATTTTGTAATCCTCCCAACCGTTCTACGACATTTACATCGTCTGTGGTGGGATATTTTTTGGTGCCTTTGAAGACCATGTGTTC
>CAZNSF010000220.1:0-2937 GCA_964575565.1 uncultured Verrucomicrobiota bacterium
CACCATCCGAGATAACGATTACTGGACGATCGGCCCTCGATTCAAGTTTTATCCATACAATAACGTGACAATTAACCTCGATTTTGAGTCTCAACAGGGATACCAAGATTACAGTTCTTACACGGTTCGTCTTGGCGCGGATATCGCATTCTAACGATCGTTTCCCTTAAACACCGAATTGATCTCAAAAAAGTAGTTTTTCCTTGGCAGCCCCAATAAAACCGATAACCTGTTTCCACTTTACTGTTTGGAATCCGACAACGAATTTTTCGATAGACTACTCATTTGTCGGAGCGTGATGATCTTAAACCCATTATTGTCCTTACGCATCCGTTAATACTTTGGCCAATTCGCCGCTTTGGCGCGCGTGACGGCCATAAACCCATTCGAAAACCGGTGATGCCATCAGCGTGGTGATAATTGCCATCAGCACCATGATCGAAAAAAGTGGGGGTTCAATAATGCCTTTTTGTAGACCAATGTTAAGAATGATCAATTCCATAAGACCTCGTGCGTTCATCAAAGTGCCAACTGCCATAGCGGTGCGATTATCTTCGCCATTCAGGCGTGCCGCTGCCCAACAGGCTAATCCTTTGCCAGCGCACGCAGCAACTAAAACTAAAAGCGTAACGAGTAGTAGTTCAGCATTATTAACCATATCAAGCCGTGTATTCAGACCAGAGAAAGTAAAAAACATGGGGAGTAGAAAAACCACAGCGAAAGGTTCCAGTTGCCGTTGTAATTCCCGTGTAAAGAGTCCACGCGGCATCGCTACACCCAAGAGGAATCCACCAAATACTGCGTGGATACCAATGGCATCCATCGCCCACGCCGCAAGACAAAATAACATGAGGGTATAAGCTAATAGACGTGAGCTAAATTTCCCTTCGAGTTCCACAGCCGTGCCGAAACGCGATAACATTTTACGCCCAATCGTAGTCATGAAAACGCCGTAGGCAATACCACCAGCAATGGCTTTAATGGCAATTGCGGCGCCACCACCAAAACTGGCCAATACGATAGCCAGTACACACCAGGCGACTGCATCATCAATGGCTCCTGCTGCGAGTGCCAGTGTGCCTAATGCCGTGCCAGTAAGGCCCCGCTCATAAATAATCCTGGCCAACATCGGAAATGCTGTGATCGACATGGCAGCACCCATAAATAGTATAGCTTCAAAAGATGTAGCTGTTTCCGAAAAGAGACCGGGTTTCTTCACTAACCATATAGCCAACAGCGCGCCGAGCCCAAAGGGTGCCAAGATACCAGAGATCGATACCGATGCAGCGCTTCGGATATGACTGCGGAATAATTCGGTTTTGAATTCGATCCCTACAAGAAACATGTAAAGGCCTATACCAAATTGCGCTCCGACATAGAGAATCTTTAACGAATCTTTAGGGAAAAGCTGCTGTTGAAGTTCTGGAAGAAAGAAGCCAAAAACCGAAGGACCCATCAACACGCCAGCAAGCATCTCGCCAACAACTTGCGGCTGCCCTATACGCTTCGCTGCCAAGCCGACAAGCCGACAAACAGCCAAAATAAAAAATATCTGGAGAAAGAATGCAACGGAAGGCTGGGCATGGATCATAGTATGTGTACGTATTAATTGTTATCTCGTCGGCCGTCAAACCTTTCCTTAAGAAATCTTTATCACAATCCAATATTGACTTTAATACGAGTTCTGATGTACGACTCTAGTATCAAATTATGGAAGATAAAAATTCAAATTCTTGTTGTCGAATCTTAGAGCCTGGAACGATACTTATTAGTCTCTGTGCGGTTGCCGTAGGCATTCTCATTGGACTTTGTTTAAAATCGACAGGGAGATATCAGATGATCACTAGCGGTATGAACGTTTTAATATTAGATACAAAAACGGGAAAACTCGATTACCAACCTACTTATCCTCCTAAAGTACAGTCCACAAACTCATTTCCCTTAGGTGGAATTCCAAAACAATCCATAAGCAGAAGCCCAATGGAAGCGCCCAGGCCGCCTCTTTTTCCACAGGATCCTAATAGATCTCCTTTTCCTCCTCCGCCTAACGAAGGGACACCTTCGCCTTTTCCAAATAGGCCACCGGGTTCACCCGAAACTCCTAAGTCACCGACAAAACCACCCGAAGCACCTAGTAAAAAGTAAAGCTCCGCTATCACTCGCCGTCGCGATGTAGAGCTCTGATGTAGTTAGAGTAAAGAGCCGACTCTAAAGGTTTCCTAGTGAATGGATGGTGTAACTATGAGGGCCTCGGATTGGGGACCAAATAGCCAACCTTTTGCAACGGGGTCGTGGGTTAAGTAAGACCAATACTTTTCAACAAAAATATCTTGTGCCTTTTTTGCCGGATGAACGCCATCCATAAAGAAATTTCGATTCCAGGAATTATCCCAAATATAGGGGCCCCATTGTAGCCACGGCATTTTGCGATCTTTCCCTTCGAATTCAGTTCCTGCTTCATGTTTAATCTGGCTTTCAATGAGCCATTTAAACGCAAATGCCTCCATCCAGACATGTGGCTCGCAACCTGTATAGTGGCGTAACCCATCGCACGTAAGATAAGCAATTTTCAAGTTTGGGAATCTTTGAGCAAGATAATTCAATAATTTTCCAAGATCACGCTGCATATTCTGCATCTCATCAGGGAATTTTGGAGGATAGAGCCAATTTCCTCCCGCGCTCTGATAAGTTGTGTGCAAAAAAAGAACTTGGACTTGCAGAGGAGAAAGCCCATTCCTAGCAGTTCCTTTTTTAACCACAGGATCGTATTTCGCATTTGTGGGAAGTCCTTGAGTTAAAGTATCTAAGTTATCAAGCACCGTTCCAGACTGATGTTTCTCCTCTGAAATTTGTTGGATAATTTGTGGCAATTGATTCCCAGGCGAACTTGCTAAGAGTAATTCAAAACGCGGATTTAATTCCGAAGAATGTTGCAAA
>CAZNSF010000221.1:0-3998 GCA_964575565.1 uncultured Verrucomicrobiota bacterium
ATACTTTTTGGGATTTCAGTGAGCTCATGCATGTTTTTATCCGGGAGTAACACCGTCTTAATACCTGAACGCGCTGCCCCCAGCATTTTTTCTTTAATGCCGCCTACAGGAAGAATCTTGCCGCGTAAACTAATTTCTCCAGTGAGAGCAAGGTAAGGATGAACTTTACGGTGTGTTAAAAGCGAAGCTAAAGCTACTGCAAGGGTAACGCCCGCCGAAGGGCCATCTTTAGGGGTTGCTCCACTTGGCACGTGAACGTGGATATCACTTTTTTCAAGATCATCTTGGGATATCCCTAATCCACGTGCATGGGTTTTTACATAACTTAAAGCAGCCTGCGCAGATTCCTGCATTACTTCGCCGAGAGAACCAGTCAAGATAAGACTTCCTTTGCCTTTCATGCGCGAGGCTTCGATGAAAAGAATTTCGCCGCCTACCGGTGTCCATGCTAAGCCAATCGCAACGCCGGCTTCAGAAGTGCGTTCAGCTAAATCCATAGAAAATTTCTCGAGTCCCAAGAGTTCCTTTAAATCACTGGGCTGAATAGTCATGCGTTTACGCTTACCCTCGACAATGAGCCGACCTACTTTACGGCAGAGGGAAGCAGTTTCGCGTTCCAGATTACGGACACCAGCTTCTCGAGTGTAATCGGAGATTAGGCGACGAAAGCTTGGCGTTGGTATGTGAATTTGATGAGGTTGTAACCCATGCTCAAAACGTTGGCGCGGGAAAAGGTAGCCATTGGCGATTTGTAATTTTTCATCATCGGTATAACCTGGTAATTCTAAAACCTCCATGCGATCCATGAGCGCTATGGGAATAGGCTCTAACCAGTTTGCCGTAGTGATAAAAAGGACATGAGAAAGATCAAAAGGTAGCTCCAGATAATGATCAGAGAAGTCAAAATTTTGCGCTGGATCAAGCACTTCGAGAAGTGCCGAGGAAGGATCTCCACGAAAATCAGTTCCAAGCTTATCGATTTCATCGAGCATAAAGACCGGATTATTCGATTCAACTTTACGTAATCCCTGAATAATACGTCCTGGCAAAGCCCCGATATAAGTACGACGGTGACCGCGAATTTCAGCTTCATCGCGCATGCCGCCTAAGGAAACGCGCGCAAATTTGCGTCCGAGCGAACGTGCAATACTCATTCCGAGAGAAGTCTTGCCAACACCCGGCGGACCTACAAAGCAAAGGATTGGCCCTTTTTTATCTGGCTTTAGCTTTAGGATGGCTAAATGCTCAAGAATACGTTCCTTTACTTTTTTAAGACCGTAATGATCCGTATCTAGGATTTTTCTGGCGCGCTCGATATCAAGTTGATCGACCGTTTTCTGGGACCATGGCATACTGATAAGCCAATCGAGATAAGTACGGGCAACGGTATACTCGGCTGAAACGCTAGGGATTGCACCAAGACGATCAAGTTCTTTTAAGGCAATTTTTTTAACTTCTTCGGGTAATTTGGCTTGCTCCACTTTATCATGTAATTCTTTGAATTCGGCGCTAGACCCTTCGCCTTCGCCAAGTTCTTTTTGAATTTGCCGTATTTGTTCGCGTAAAAAATATTCACGCTGTGTTTTAGAAAGAGCAGTCGAAACTTTGTTTTGTATTTCGCTTCCTAATTGTAAGACATCGAGCTCTTTTCGGAGCAGAGAAGATAGGTGGAATAAACGATCTTTCACACTTATAGTTTCGAGGAGTTTTTGTTTTTCTAATAACGGAATATTGAGATTAGCGGCAATGAGATCAGCCAATTTTCCAATATCCTCTACATTTAGGAGAACTACTTTTAGTTCATCCGGCAGATTTGGAGAAAGGGCAATCACTTCTTGGAATTGCTTGGTTGCATTGCGAGAAAGCGCTTCGAGCTCAATGGTTTTTTTGAACTCATCATCTAGGGGGACAATTTTAGCGATGATGAATGGGTCGCTTGTTTCGTAACGGGTAATTTTAGCGCGTTTTAATCCTTGAACAAGCACACGCACGCTTTCATCTGGGAACTTTAACATTTTTAATACACGCGCGACACAGCCAAAGGCGCAAAGCTCTTTAACGGTAGGTTCTTCAGTGTCCGGCTTTTGTTGGAGAACAAGCGTAAGGAGACGGTTGGAAGCAACCACTTCGTCAATTAATTTAATAGAAGATTTTGAAGAAACCAAAAGAGGCGCCACCATGAACGGGAAAATCACCACATCGCTCAATGGCAAAACAGGCAGCGAAGTGGGTAGAGCTTCTTCTAATGTTTCCACCGAATCCATTGAATGCTGTCCGATTTTACCGTTGTTATCAGACACCGTTGAGGAAGATTTCGATTTCGAATCAGCCATGAGATTAAAATGTTTTATCAGTATTTGTAAAACACCATTACAGATTAATCTTCTTCGACAGTTATTTTCATTGGAGTTGGATCGGATCTTTCAACTTTGGGTAATTCAATAATCAGAAAGCCATTTTGATAATTGGCTTTCACATGTTTACCATCCACGTTGCGTGGAATGACAAGACGTCTTTCGAAAACACCATAGTGAATTTCCATTTGGCGGAAATAACAACGCCCTGTTCGGCATAAATCAGAACGCCGTCCCTTAATAACCAGAGTACGGTCACAAATGTTAACCTGAATATTTTCCCGGTTAACCCCTGCAATTTCCATCCGCACGACGAATGAAGAATCGTTTTCGTAGATATCGGTATTGGGCACCCATTCAACATTGGACGATGCAGGCGGAAGCCCAACCAAATGAAAGGTTGTATTTGCGTGATGTGCCATTCTTTTAGCCACGATATTTACCATAGCAGAACTTATTCTTTTAGGCAACGGTGCTAAGGATCCATGCCTCCGGCTGTCTTGCCATGACAATTCTTATATTTTTTACCGCTGCTACATGGACAAGGATCATTGCGTCCCACCTTTGGCATCTCGCGTCGAATAGGAGCAGTTTTTTTAATGGCTTGGTCAATCGCGGCATCTGCTTGTCCTTGGCTGTTGGAACCACTACTTTTACTAGCAACATCGCTAAAGCCTGATGGAGTCTCCGCATGGATCAATTGGTGAGGTAAAGATGATAAAAATTTTTCGAAGGCTTCAAGGCTGGTGGCGCTGCGGAAAATATTGGAAACAATCTCTTCGTTAATACTTGCCATGAGTTCTTCAAATAATTTGTAAGCTTCCTGTTTATATTCGATGAGCGGGTCTTTTTGGCCGTAAGAACGCAGCCCAATCCCTGCGCGCAATCCATCCATGTTATAAAGATGTTCCTGCCATAATCGATCGATTGCGCTAAGAAGAATATTTTTTTCGATGCGCCGAAATCCTTCTGGCTCCTCCGTTTTTTCCTTTTGAGCATAAAGTTTTCGTACTCGCTCGAGGAGCCATTCTGCAGCATGGATGGCATCCGTGAATTTGCTTCGGGCATCATCTTTTTTTAAAGCAATAGGGAAAGTGATATTTGCCCAGTGCGTTAAACCATCGATATCCCATTGATCCATGGGTTTGTTACTCGGCAAATATTGGCTAGCCTTGAACTGAATGACTTCTTCCAGAACTTCTTGGATGTATTCGTGAACGCCAAGATTTTTGATTGCCTGGTTACGCAAACCATAAATAATCTCGCGTTGTTTATTCATTACATCATCATATTCCAGAGTGTGTTTGCGTCGTTGGTAATTGAATTGTTCAACGCGTTTTTGGGCGGATTCCACAGAGCGATTGAGAATAGGAGCTTCTAATTCTTGACCTTCTTGAAATCCAAGTTTTTCCATCCATGCACCAATTCTGCCAGATGCAAAGAGGCGCATGAGATCGTCTTCCAAAGATATGAAAAATTGTGATGACCCAGGATCACCTTGGCGTGCGCAACGCCCGCGTAACTGCCGATCAATACGGCGGGATTCATGGCGTTCGGTACCGATAACATGGAGACCGCTAAGATCAGTAACTCCCACTCCTAACTTGATATCGGTGCCACGACCGGCCATGTTGGTAGCAATCG